>DLYX01000427.1 GCA_003447545.1 Deltaproteobacteria bacterium
CCCGGATGTGAACGGCCAGGGTGCCTTCTGGGCAGATCTCAACGCCGACGGCTGGCTCGATCTCTATGTCGTTGACGCCGGTGCCGATGGCGCCCCTTCGCGGAGCCAGCTCTTTCTGAACAACGGCAACGGAGGTTTCCGACAGGCCCCCGCGGAATCGGGAGCAACGCCATTGATCTCGGAAGGGCGCCCCACCAGTGTTCAACGCGCCGATTTCGATCGGGATGGGAAGATCGACCTCTTCCTTACCAACGGGTGGGGTGCTCCGCCCTTCAACCGGGGTCCCTATCTCTTCCTTCGTAATACCTCGAAATCCGCGAACTGGCTGGAAGTTCGCCTCGAGGGAGTGGCCTCGAACCGGCCGGGTCTGGGCGCCCGGATCGATCTCGAAGCTTGCGGGATGCATCAAATGCGAATCCACGACGGGGCTCGTAGCGACCTCTCGCAATCTCTCGCGCTGCCCCACTTCGGCCTCGGAGACTGCGATCAGGTCGATAGCTTGCAAATCAGTTGGCCATCGGGGCGCAAGACCCGTCTTGAGCGGCCGGAGATCAACGGGGTGGTTTCCTCTCGGGAGTCACCGCCTCCCGACGTGATTCTTGTCGTCATCGATACTTTACGGGCCAAGAGTCTGTCGCTCTACGACTATGCTCGCGACACTTCTCCCGAAATGATCGAGTTCTCGAAAGATGCGATTCTTTACGAAAACGCGATTAGTCCGGGAACCTGGACCGTGCCGGCACATGGTTCCCTGTTCACCGGCCGGCTCCCCTCTTACCATGGCGCCGAGCGCGTCGCGCCAAACCGCGTAATTCAAGCGACCCCACTGAACCCCGATGTCCCGACTCTGGCCGAGCTTCTGCGGAACGAGGGTTGGACGACCGGGGCATTCGTCGCGAACTCGACCTTCGTCACCCCTTCTCTCGGCTTCGCTCGTGGTTTCGATCCGTTTGTTGCCGACGATATCCGAGCCAACCTGATTATCACAGCGGCACTCGACTGGTTCGCTGAGCAAGCCAGCCCTACCTTCCTCTTTCTGAACATTCTCGACCCACACGAACCCTACGATCCTGGCGAACCCTATCGTTCTCGTTTCCCGGGAAGAGAGGATAGCTATGGCACCAAGATTACAGACCTGTTCTGGGATAATGTGGAGCTCACGGCGCCAGTGACGGACCACTTCCGCTCTCAATACGACGGCGAAATCTCATGGACGGACGAGGTCTTGGGTGAATTGTTCGATCGGCTCCGGGGACTGGACCGCTATGATGAGTCGCTAATCATCGTCACCTCGGACCACGGCGAACTGCTTGGCGAACATGGTTTGGCCGGACATGGCATCTCGACTTATCAAGAAATTGTGCACGTGCCACTCCTGGTCAAGCGGCCCGGCAACGCAGGGGCCGGTTCCCGCCGCGCTCAGCGGGTATCGACGATGGGGGCTTTTGCCGAGGCACTCGCGGCTGCGGGGATCCCGGCTCCGGAAGGGACACAGGCGGTCCGTCTGGACGAACCCCATCCAGTCTGGGTCGAAGACATCGATTTCAATGGCGACCGAGTTACGGTCGGATTCGAAGGCCCTGCAAAGCTCGTCCAGATTTACGGCGGCGGGTACGAAAAATTGGCCCAATTGTTCGATCTCGCGTCCGACCCCGATGAGAACCGTCCGCTCGACCCGAGCCATGAACAGGAGCTGAAGTCTCGGGTGAACCTTCACCGGGACCGCCCACGTCCCACCCACGACCTTCCGCCTCCAGTCGTCGACCCGGAGAGAGAACGCAGGCTGCGGCAACTCGGCTACGTCCAGTAGGGTCGGCCCGCGTACTGCCGATCCAGCTTCCACACGGGGTTGTGGGAGATGACTTCCGATGGCTTGCATGCTTTCTGAAATTTCAGAAAGAGAGGACGTTGTCATGGCAGATACAATCATTATCGGAGATGGACCCGGAGGGCTGAGCGCCGCCTTGTTTCTGGCCCGCGCAGATCAGGATGTGTTCGTCTTCGGGCAGGACAAAACCGCCATGCACTGGGCCCAATTGAACAATTATTTGGGTGTCGTGAGCACTCACGGAGCCGAATTTCAGAAGTTCAGCCGGGAACAGGTTGGCGCGGCTGGTGCGACGATTCGCGACGAGCAAATCTCTACCATCGAAAAAGCGAGGGAAGGGTTCGCCGTAACCACAGAGGCAGGAGACCGCTTGGAGTGTCGGCACTTGATCCTCTCCGAGGGGGAAAAGCCTCGGCTGGCCCAGACGATCGGCCTCGTGAAAAACGCGGATGGGGCGATTCCCGTCGATGAAAACAGCCGCAGCGATATCCCTGACGTCTATGTCGTGGGCCGCTCGACCCGCCCCGGCCGGAGTCAGGCCATCATCAGCGCGGGCGACGGTGCGGCCGCTGCAATCGATATCCTGTCGAGGATCGCCGGTAAGGCCGTCTGTGACTGGGACTTACCCCCCTCCGACGGGGACTGAGGCCGCAGGGTCTCTGCCTCCACCGGTAGCGCGATGCTCCAAGAGCATCGCGCCCTCCGAATTCAGATTACGGTCTCTACCCCGGTGAGTTGCTGGTTGCTACGTACGGCCTGCATGGCTGCCCCCGCAGTATGCCGCACAATGGAAGCCCTTCGGGCACATCGAGGAACCCCGCGGGCAACACGGCCAGGACGATCGCCGACGCATGCCCGCCGCCTCGGGCGACGCGGTAGGTCGCGCCGCCGGGGCCCGGATCGGGGTTGTCAAAGAACCACAGCGGCAGATCGCGGCCCGGCGTGTTGATCTGCACCCGAAGTCTGGAGCCGGTCCGGAGCGGGTGGGCTACGTCAAAGATGGGCACATGCACGAGAGTGAGCTCGTTGGACAAAGGTTCGTAGTCGTCTTCGCCAAAAAAGAGTCGGGTGAGGAACCGACCTGAGCGATCTTCGTCAATTTTGCGGTAGCCAGCGAGTTGTACGCCGGTCTGGATACGGACCTCATTTCCATCCGGGGTGACTTCGCTGAGCACGATCTCGATCGGCGCATCGTCTGCGCTGGTTTGGATCCATAGGTCCGCATAGCCTGGCCCTGCGAGCACGACGTCCTCGTCGAGTGGTGGCGTGAGATAGGAGAGGCCGAGCCCGTCGGGCGTGTAGGACCAGTCGAGATCAAGATCGGGTGCTGGCGCGGTGAACGACCCGCCACCGGTGCGAGAGTAACGAATAGGACCTGCTTCAGGGTCAAAATCGAACGAGTCGGCGGCTTCGCTCGCCGGTAGCTCGGTCGAGCGTTCCGGGGCTCCGGCCTCTCCGACATGGCCGGATCAGGGCCCGCCACGCCATAATCGGCAACGACGACCCTGCCTGAACGTTCAGTTGCCGCCGGAGGATTGTCGGATCGGAGGCGGCGGCTCTGGCTGTTCTGGATCGGCGCGCGGTCGATCTTGAGCCCCTGGCCCCGAGCCGTGCCCTCGGTGCAGCCGGCAGAGGCATCGTCGTTGTTCCAGAACTTGCCCGCCTGAAAGCTTGCATATCCCTGCCGCGCGAGTTGCCCAGGAAGGGTACCTTCCGTCTGTTTAGGGATCCTGCGAGAAAGCAGTCAGGAAGAGATTGCATCCGAACCGCAGGGAACCTACTGTCGTCTGCGAGCAGAAGATACGGATGAACCGTGATTCCGGGACGTCCTCCAAACTCTCAATGCCCATGCAATCGGAGGTGCGACCATGATCGATGAATCCCGACTTCCCATCAACCCGTCCATTGGTATCGTCGGACGAATCTTGTTCACGCTGATTTTTTTCATTTCGGGCGTGACTCATTTTACGGATATCGAGTCCTATACTTCACTCATGCACGAGTCGATTCCCTATCGAACCTTCTGGGTTCTGATCTCCGGGATTGTCGAATTGGCAGGCGCTGTAATGATTCTTTTCAACCGCAGCGCTCGATTTGGTGGCTGGCTGCTCGTGATTTTTCTCGTTCCCGTGACCTTCGCTGTGCACGGCTTCGAGATGGTGACGACCGATAGCGCTCAAATGCAGGCGGTCCAGACATCCTTCTTTCTCAAGGGGTTGGCGATGACCGGTGCCGCGCTTTTGATCAGCCAGCTCGGCGTCCAGCAGGACCGCCCGTAAGCCTGCGGGCGTCTTTGGTCCAGAATCTTCGTCAATTTCAGGTTGGGCAGTAGACGCCTTGCCAGGTGCAGGGAGGAGGCCCTCGATGATGGAGCCATCGCTACTGCGAAAGACTTCATCATTCGGATGCTTGAGTCCGGCTATACGCCGTTGCGCAAGGAGAAGAACAGCAACTCGCCGGACAGTTCTTCAGCACTCTGGCCGAGTATCCGCCGAGCCAGAGCCCCGGCTCGTTCAATCTGGAGATGATTCAGGAGACGATTGAGAACGCGGCAAGTGGCGGGTGATTACCCGACTGATCTTGGCCGCATTGATTGATAGACCAACGCGGTCTGGGGTGTCACAGTGGCCAGACTGGCGATGCTCGTCCATCTCGCCTGCGAAGCGGGTCTGAATTGATAACGGTACTGGGGGGAAGCACAATGAAGTACAGCCTTGATGGAACCAAAGTTACCCTTGAGGGAGGGGGCCATTTTATTGCTCCGAATGCCGCCGTCATCGGCAACGTGATCCTGAAGGACAGGGCTAGCGTGTGGTTCAGCTGTGTATTGCGAGGCGACTCCGAGCGCATCGAGGTCGGAGCCGGCAGCAATATTCAGGACGGCACCGTGATGCACGCAGACCCCGGTTTTCCGATGGTGGTTGGCGAAAACGTCACGGTCGGCCATAACGCCATGCTGCACGGATGCACCATCGGCGACGACACGCTCATTGGCATCGGCGCGGTTGTCCTGAACGGCGCCAAGGTCGGAAAAGGCTGCCTTGTCGGCGCGGGTGCTCTGGTCACCGAGGGCATGGAAGTGCCCGACGGTGCGATGGTTTTAGGTGCTCCGGCCAGGGTCAAGCGCGAGCTGGATGAAGCTGCGCAAGCCGCGCTGCGTATGAGTGCCGAACACTACGTGGCCAACGGCGCCCGCTTTGCGCAGGGGCTGGAGCCGCAGGATTGAACATGGCCCCTCGTTCGAGCCTATTTGTCACGGAGGCGGTCGAATGCCGGCTCGGCAAGGGGCGCGTTGTCGGCGCCGATCCGGATTGGGCAGAAGCAGGCGAGTGGCTGGCATGCGTTCGTTGAAAGTGTGGCTCTGGGTGGCGGGGGTTGGCGTATTTCTCATCGCCTCGGCTCTCCTGCTCGCGGGGGAACAGGTCGGCGCCGATCGAATCTTTCGGGCGAAGAAGATCCTGACGATGGACCCGGACCGTCCCGTTGCGACCGCGGTTGCCGTGGAGTCCGGTCGAATCACGGCAGTCGGCTCGCTCGAAGAGGTCCGGGCGGCTCTCGGGAACCGCACCCTCGAGATCGATGACCGCTTTTCGAACGAGGTTCTTGTGCCGGGATTCATCGACCCGCACCTTCACCCGACTCTTGCCGCGACGATCCTGTCGCTCGATATCCTCTCGGC
>DLYX01000607.1 GCA_003447545.1 Deltaproteobacteria bacterium
TATGAATATACTTCCGGCGGAGGTGATGGCGGCAGTCTGCATCGCAATGTGATCTTTCGCGACTCGGTGGGACTCCCCGCCGAGCCATTCTCCCGTTTTCATTCGCGCGACCCCGAGGGACTGTGGGACTGGCTGGACGGTCTGCGCGCCGACGGGGTCGAAGCATTGGCGATTCCCCACAACTCCAATGCTTCGGACGGGCAGATGTTCTCGCTGGTCGATTGGGCCGGCGATCCCTTCGATCGCGATTATATCGCCAAGCGGATGCGCAACGAGCCGTTATTTGAAATCAGTCAGGTAAAAGGCACCTCCGAGACGCACCCGTCGCTTTCGGACACCGACGAGTGGGCGTCTTTTGAAATCAAGCCTTTTATCGGTAGCAGTTTCGAGATTAGCGAGCCGAAAGGAAGCTACGTCCGGCAAGCTCTGCGAGACGGTTTGGTGATGGCCGATCAAGATTTGGGGAACCCCTACGCGCTGGGCTTCGTTGCGGCCAGCGATTCACATACGGGAGCCACCACGGATAATGAGGCCGACTTCTATTCCAAGATCGGCCTACTCGACGCGACCCCCGAACTACGGGGCTCGGTACCCTTGCCGTGGTGGCAATCGCTGGCGATCGGCTGGATCCTGCCCAAGCGCGTGGTCGAGCTCGAGGGGCAAACCTATGCCCGCACGCCGACCACTACTTTCGGGGCGTCCGGACTCGCTGGTGTCTGGGCGGAGGAGAATACCCGAGAGGCCCTCTATAGCGCGTTTCGGCGCAAGGAGACCTTTGCGACATCCGGGCCCCGACTGCGAGTCCGGCTCTATGCCGGCTATGGTCTGGGTCCGGATGTCCTGGAGGATCCGGCGCGATGTGCCACCGAATGTCCTTCCGCTGTACCCATGGGCGGCGAGTTTGAAACGAGGCCCGGAGAAGCCCCGCAATTTCTGGCATGGGCGGTCCGCGACCCTTTGAGCGCCCCGCTGCAACGATTGCAGATCGTCAAGGGCTGGAGCCATAACGGTATATCGGGAGAGGAAGTCCATGATGTCGCCTGTGCTGTGGGCGTCCCCGACCCCGAAACGCACCGGTGTCCACAGGTGGCGGCGCCGGTCGACCTGGGCGATTGTTCCTACACCGAGAGGCCAGGCGCCGGAGAGCTTCGAGCCCTCTGGTCGGACCCTGACTTCAACGCGGAGGAAAGAGCCTTCTACTATGTTCGGGTTCTCGAGAATCCGACTTGCCGATGGTCAACATGGGACGCTCTGCGCGCGGGGCTTCCGCCGCGGTCGGACCTGCCCGTCACCGTTCAGGAGCGGGCCTGGTCTTCCCCTGTCTGGCGATTGCCTCTGTCCTGAAAAGCGTGGCTCAGAGCCCCCGAACGCACCCGAGGGGCATCTTGGGGCGGGCATGCGGGTTTCGGATCCGAGACGTTCAGGAACTCGAGTTTCCAAGTCATTCCTCAATACTGCGCCGGGTGAGGCGGAAGACGAGGATTTTTCTTTCCGTGCGGGTTTCGTAGGTATCCATCTGTGGAATCGTCTTCTTGATTTGAGGCCAGAGTCGGCTTTTTTCTTCTTCGCCGAGGACACGAGCCCGGGCCGAAAAACGCTCTCCGCGCACCTGCACCTCCACCTCAGGGTCGGCCTCGATGTTATAGCGCCAGCCAGGATGACGCTCCTGGCCCATGGCACTTGCAACGACCAGGAAGTCGTCACCGTCTTGATGGAAGGCAAGTTGCACGTGCCGTGGCTCGCCCGACTTCCGGCCGGTCGCCGAGAGCGTCAGCATGGGCAGAGTCGGGATTCCGGTCGAGGTGAACCGACCACCTGTCGCACGGAAAAGGATCGGATCGACTTTGGTAGCAAAGTTGCGGACGATCCAGGACCCGGCCCGTGTCGCCGAAAAAGCGTTGATCAATTTCGAGTACACAAGCACTTTCCTAGCATTGGTTTTGCCGCGAGGCTCGCACGATCGCGAAATGGAACCCCCTCGCAAACCCCGATTGCGTGAGCCGATACGTTGGAGGCGGGGACGGGCCAATCACAGGTTTTCTGATCGACTCCTTGTCCCGCTCGCGCGCCAGCGCTCCGTTGGCGCCCGTGATAACCGGTCGCTGCCGCGTCCCTCTCCTCTGCCGGGCATGGGAGATCCGGCGGGCGAGCAGGAGGTTCAGGAAAACGGCCCCGAGCCTGCCACTCGAATCGTCTATGTCTTTTTCTGTCTCGTCAGGATAGGAATTTTTCCATGCTCCTCAAACGCACATCGCAGAAAGTCGCCGGCCCGATTCTCGCCGCGCTTGGTTCGCTGACTCTGTGCAGCTTGGGCTGCTCGGATCCAGCCACCACCTCAGGCACTATTCCTGCCGCCACTCCTGAAACGGGTATTGTGGAAACCGATAGAGACGTGATCGAGCGGGGGCACCGTGAGAAACAGATGGCGGCCGATATCGAACCCAATGAAGTCACGGCGACGGTCACACGGGCGATCGCCCGTGAGACCGAGCGGATTCAATCGCTGCCAGGTCGGACCGGAATTCTCGCCGAACGCTGGCAGTATTCGGTTTTCGCCGAGGAAGTCATCATTCGTGATTTTTTTCAGGACCGGAAAGAGGGTTTCTTCCTGGATGTCGGGGCCGCCTGGCCCGTTTACGGGAGCAACACCTACTATCTCGAAAAGCACCTGGGTTGGACGGGCATCGGTATTGATGCGCTCGCCGACTACGCGCCCCACTGGGCGAAGTTGCGGCCGAAATCGACCTTCCTCGTCTCTCTCGTGACCGACAAAACCGGCGGCAGTGGAAAATTCTTCAAGTCGGCGGGGCTGGGAATTTCCTCGACCGACCGCGAGCATGCCGCTGGTCGAATGTTCGGGGTCGATGTGGAACCCGAGGAGATTTCGGTACCGATGGCCACGTTGAACGATCTCCTTGATCGTGAGGGCATCACGAAGGTGGACCTGGTTTCCATGGATATTGAGGGCCACGAACTCAAGGCACTGCGGGGTTTCGACATCGAACGGTTCCAGCCGGAATTACTCGTGATCGAAGGGAATCGCCCCGAAGTCCGTCGGTACTTCGAGCGTCGCGGCTACGAACAGATCGACCGCTATCTGGAGATAGATCGTGGCAACCGATACTTCCAGCGCAAACAGAGCGCGGCGAACGCGCAGGGGGATTGAGGTCCAACGGTGATGAACCTCGGAGCGGACCGCACCGGCGATGATGGTGCGAGTGCCTCCCCTCAGGCCTTGCTGGAGCATTCGGAGCTGATCTCCAGTACCCGAGAAATGGTACTTGCCAATGCCCGGACCACGAGCCGCGAGAGGCGGGTTTTCCAGGCTCGAACGGAGCGGGGAAGGGTGGATCAAAAGGCTCGCTCGGGAAAAAAGTGTCGCGGCCGAGAAGGCAAGTCGAAGCGCCCAGTGGGCCGGGTCGGGCTTGACGAATGGAACGTCGTTGAGGCAAAATGAGACACTATGTCTTGCAAGCACCGCTTCCCCTTGTCCCGAAAAATGAAAGACGGATGGACGCGGGACCCAGCAAGAGGCCCGGTCCGTCGGACCGACGCGGCGAGCCCCTCCAGGGCAGGCCATCCGGCCTTTTTTTGCATCTGAACGAATCATGGCTGGCGTGCGAGATTTCATATCGATCCTGGCCTTTGGCCTCTTTCTGCTCGGTGGATGCACCGAGCCCCCCAAACCACCCAATATCCTACTCATCTCGATCGACAGCCTTCGCAGTGACCATCTGGGGGCCTACGGATACTTTCGTGACACGAGTCCTAATCTCGACGAGCTGGCTGAAGGTGGCGCGCGATTTGAAACAGCGATTGCCCCAAGCCCTTGGACTCTTCCTTCTCATGTCACGATGATGACGGGGAGGCACCCTGCCGCCCACGGAGTGACCACGAACCTGCGCCGACTCGGAGAAGACATACCGACTCTCGCCGAAGCCCTCAGGAACGCAGGGTATGCGACCGCAGGCTTCGTCTCGGGGCCCTACCTGCGGAACGTCTTCGGGTACGACCGTGGCTTTGACCTCTACGACCAATCCATGGCCGACGTTACGCCGGAAGCCTCGCGGACGGGAATTTCCTCTCCCCAGCTGATAGCCGCGGTCCGGGATTGGCTTGAGCAACATCGTCGGAACTCGCGTCACCAGCCGTTCTTCATTTTTCTGCACCTTTGGGATGTGCATTACGACTTCCTTCCTCCGCCCCCTTGGGACAGCCTTTTCGACCCAAACTACGCTGGATCGATCGACGGTCGCGATATCGAGGGTCTCAGCCCCGATATTAGCGAACAAGACCTCGCCCATGTCGTTGCGCTCTATGATGGCGAGATCGCTTTCACCGACAGCCAACTGGGCGTCCTCTTCGACTCGATGGAGGAACGCGGCCTTCGCCAGGACACGCTCATCGTCGTGACCGCAGACCACGGCGAAGAATTTCTGGAACACGGCAGAATAGGGCACGCCATGCAGGTCTTTGACGAGTCCCTGCGGGTTCCGCTGATCATTTCCTTTCCCGGGAGAATCGAGCCGGGATTGGTGATCGAGGAACAGGTCCGGCTGATGGACTTGCCCCAAACCGTCCTTGGGCTGACTGGGATCAAAGCACCACAGATTGGAATGCCGGCCGACGCGCCGATCCGGAGCATGGATTTGAGCCCCTGGTTGCGAGACGACTTCCTGAAGGGGTCTTTTCCCGAGTTGGTGGCTTTTCCCGAAAACCGCATCTGGGGTTCGGGAAGAACCAGCGTTCGAACGTCCACGGACAAGCTTATTCGGGACGGCGCGTTGGACTACTACGAAGTCTTTGACCTCGGGGCCGATCCCGAGGAAAGAAGCAAAAGGACAGGACACGGCGATGACCTTGCGCGTACCTTGTTCGAACTGCTCGAACTGGAGCGAGGCTGGCAGGAATGGCTGGCGGCGACGCCCGTCGATGCCCCCTTCAGCCGCATCGACGGTGGACTGCGCGCACAGCTCGAAGCTCTCGGTTACGTCGAGTCCGAGCCCGGGACCGTCGCCCCGCCCGCAACCAACCCGCCGGGGCCGAGCAAGCCTGCTCCTTCCCGCTGACGCCTGAAGCCACTCGGACCAGTTCCGCGGCAACCTACCGTCGGGCCCACCAGCGGCTCCGCCCCCGAGAATCGCCGCGCAAGACGTACAGAGATTTAGGAATGCCGTCAGTTGTGCGAAGATAGACACATGTTGCGCGCCGACAAGCCTGCCTTTTTCTGGGCGCTCGGACTTCTCGTGCTCTCCCTCGTGGTCTATCGATCCATCCTGCCGGCACCGGCGACCCTCTCCCCGTACCCGGCAGATACCTTCAGCCGGCTGGGCCAGTCTTCGTTCAACCCCGTGAATCTCAGCTTCGGAGATCGATCGATGGTCATGGCTTCGCTCGCCGCCAACGGCGACCGAATTCTCAGAAACCCGCTCCAACCGTTGGGCGAAGGGCAATGCTTCCCGACCCCGGACGCCTTCACCCTTGGCGAACCCATGTTGACGACCTCCTACATGGCTGTGCCTTTTTATGCTGCCACGGGCGAACCGATCCTGAGCTATAATATCCTCTTGATCCTCCGCCTCTGGCTCGCCGGACTCATGATGTTTTTTCTTTGTCGGAGACTCGGGCTCGGAGATCCTGCGTCGTTCCTTGCCGGTGCCGCATTTGCACTGCAGGCGCCCCGACTCGCCGACACCGATCACCCTTACGTGTTTGGCGACCTTTGGTTTCCGCTCATTCTCCTGGGCACAATTCGGTTGATGGCAAAGGGCGGACTGGTAAATTTCGTTCTCCTCCTCAGTGCAGCCCTTCTGCTCCTTGGAGAGTCGATCTATCCGATCCTGGGCAGTTGCTTGCTCCTCGCAGCCTACGGTCCTTTCCTGATCTGGGAATACCGCACGCGAATGCACCGATGGATACTCCCGCTCGGCGCGGCTCTTGGGCTTACTCTTGCCGCGGCCTTCCTGCTCCTGAACCCATGGCTGATCGCGGCCGAGACCTGGGGGACCGT
>DLYX01000352.1:0-227 GCA_003447545.1 Deltaproteobacteria bacterium
TCTTTGCAGCCTTCTCCTCCGAAGTGGAGCGCTTCCTGCGCATGAGCGCGCTCGAAAATGGTACGGAATATATTCCCTTCTCGCTTGAGCTGACCGATCCGATCGTTGTGATCGGACTTCTGATCGGCGGCTCCTTGCCGTTCGTCGTGGCTGCCATGACGATGACCTCGGTGGGCAAGGCCGCAGGCGAGATGGTTGAGGAGATTCGTCGTCAATTCCGCGAGATT
>DLYX01000352.1:542-11132 GCA_003447545.1 Deltaproteobacteria bacterium
TCAATTCCGCGAGATTCCCGGCCTTCTGGAAGGCAAGGAAGGCGTGAAACCCGATTCCGCGCGTTGTGTCGATATCTCCACCAAGGCGGCGCTGCGGGAAATGGTGATGCCGGGTCTGATTGCCGTGTCCAGTCCGGTTATCGTCGGATGGTTGCTGGGTGCCTCTGCTTTGGGTGGATTGCTGGCCGGGGCGACCACGACAGGCGTTTTGATGGCACTCTTCATGGCAACCGCCGGTGGCGCCTGGGATAACGCCAAGAAGTCGATCGAGCAGGGCAAGATCCCCGGCGAGAGCAAGGGCGGAGAAGCCCACTCCGCGGCTGTGATCGGCGATACGATCGGAGATCCTTTCAAGGATACATCGGGTCCGTCCCTGAACATTCTGATCAAATTGATGTCGATCGTCTCATTGGTCATCATCCCCTTCCTCGCGGCGATGGGAAAGCTCTAGGCGGCGCGATAACGCAACAAGAAAAGGGTTGGAGCGCATGCTCCAACCCTTTTTTTTCGTCTGCTGAACCGGGCGGTGGGCCGGTCATTGGCGATGTTTGAGCTTGCGGGGTCGCATCGCATCGTTGGCGGGGGGATGGAGAAGTCGGCGGAAGAAGGTAGGACCATGAGTATGGGAATTTTTTCAGAGAAAACATTTCTGGTGGTGGGGGCATCTGTAGGAATCGGCGCCGGCATCGCCCAACGGCTGGCCGCCGAGGGTGCCACGGTTCATGCGGCGGCTCGACGCGTGGATGCGATCGAGGCCTATGCTCGCGATTCCGAAGGCCGGATTGTAGCGCATGCCTGCGATGTCAGTGATCCGGAGAGCGTCACCCGACTATTTGCCTCGATTCGCGAGGGCGGCGTGCCGCTGGATGCCTTGATCGGAACCGCGGCTGTGCTCTGGTTTGCTCCTTTCGCGGATCAGCCGGAAGAGGAGTGGGTGACTATGCTCGAGACCAATTTATTGGGCTCGATCCGTGTCACCCAGGCGGCTCTCCAGGACATGCTGCCGCGCGATAGCGGCCATATCCTTCACGTAACGTCGACCGCAGCGGGCCTCGCGATCCCGCATCTGGCGATTTATTCGACCGGCAAAGCGGGTCTGTCCCATTTTCTGACGGCCTTGCGTGGCGAGTATGGCAGCACGGGCGTGAGATTTACCGAGATGCATATCGGTAACGTGGGTGGCACCGAGGGGGGTGGTGCGGCCGTCCGAGAATTTGATCCGGGCTTGATGGCTTCGGTCGAGGCAATCTCCCGCTGGACCGGAACCCCCGAAATGATGCGGGTGGAGGATGTCGTCGAAGCAGTCGTCTATGCTTTGAGCAGCTCCTCGCGAGTGCGATTGGATAAAATCGTACTGCGCGAAAAAGCCGATATCCCGACCTGAGGGGGTTCTCTTGTTGCGTTTGGTATTTTCTCTCGCGGTCGCCGCCTGGTTCGGCTCGGTTTTCTTCTTCTCGTTCGTAGTCGCTCCAGCGGCTCATCGTAATTTTCCCGGTGAGGCGCGTCGTTTTCTGCGCCCTATTTTCACGCGCTACTACCGACTCGGGGTCCTGTGCGGATTCGTCGCTCTGGGGGCCGTGTTACTGGGGCGGGAGGGCTTGAGCGAGGGGGAACTGGCCCGGCTTGCGCTTCCTGTAGCCCTCGCCCTGGTGGCCTCCCTTTACGGCGGCGAAGTTCTCCGGCCTCGTCTGCGCGACAAGAATGCCGACGATCCGGATTACGCCCGCTTGCACCAATTTTCCGCGATGCTCAACTCGGCGACCCTGGCTGCGCTCGGATTGGCGCTTGCGGGCGCTATTTTCCGCTGAGGACGTTCCTCAGCGGGTCAGACCGCCGTCCATCGAGTGGATGGTTCCCGTGATATAACGGCCATGCTCGGAGGCAACGAAAGCAATAAACCGGGCGATCTCGATAGGCTGCGAGTTGCCCAACGGCGACGTGATCCGCATCAGCTTCTTGAAGTTGGATCCCTCGGGCATGGTTTCCTGGAAGGATTTCTGGATCGCTGTTTCGATGCCACCGGGCGCAATGCAGGAGACCCGGATATCCTGTTCGAGATATTCATCCGCCAGCGCTCGCGTCAGATTCACGACGCCCCCCTTGGAGGCGCAGTAGGCTGCCGAATAGGGTTGTCCCATCAGGCCGGCATTGGATGCGATATTGATGATGGCGCCGCCACCTTCGAGAAGATGCGGCAGCGTGTGTCTGCACATCAGGAAGGTGCCGGTCAGGTTGACCCCTATAATTCGTTGCCAATCGTCCATTCCGACTTCGTGGGAATGCTGGAATCGACCGATGCCCGCACAATTGATCAGAACTTCAGGGCGACCGAGGCTGTCAGCAACAGCCTCCACGCCGGCTTCGACGGAAGCAAAGTCGCTGACGTCGATCGTATAGGCGCTGGCGTCACCGCCGGATTTGCGAATTCCCTCAGCGGTTTCCTCGGCAGCTGCTGAGGAAATGTCCACACAGGCAACGCGTCCCCCCTCGGCGGCCAGGACCTCGGCGGTGGCTTGGCCCAACCCGGAAGCCGCGCCCGTGACGATGCATACTTTTCCCTCAAAACGCTTTTCGCTCATATCGATTTCTCCTGCAGAATAACTTGTCTGGTCTGGATAACGCCTTGAGAGGGCTGCTGTCCACTTTGCCGGCACCGACAAGGACCCGTCCCTCGATTCAGGGGATTTCCCGTGGTTGTCAGCGAGTGCTAGAATCAGGGGTGCAGGGATCTCCTGCCTCAGACCCAATGGCAACTTCTTCGCAAATAAAACCGGTCGATTCCGCGTCGGGAGACCGATCCAATCGGTGGATCGATGTTGTTCTCGACGCGACCAGCGAGGCAATTCTGGTCATCAATGAGGCGGGTGAGATCTCTCAGTTCAATCGCTGTTTCGTGGAGATGTGGGGGATTCTACCCGCGGCACTTGAGCAGGGTTCCGCGCTGGATATTTGTGATCGGATGGTTCAGCTGCTCCCGGACCCCCTGGCCGCTCGCGATCAATTTCTGAGTTTGTTGGCCCAATCAGAGACGCCTCCGCCCGCAGAGATCGAGTTTCCGGATGGTCGCATCATCGAGTACCGCTGGTCGCCGCGAATCGATGGAGGCTTGATCTCGGGCGGGGTGCTCCTTTTTCGTGACATCACGGAAGTCCGTCAGGCCCGGTTGCTGCTCAGCGACGAGGTATGGGTGAATGCAGGTCTGGCAAAAATTCGTCGCCAGCTCGCGTGGTCATCGGATACCTCCGTCATGCTGCATCGACTTTGCGAAGCGACGACGGAAATTCTCGAATGTGATGCCAGCCATACGTATCTCTGGAGCCCGGAGGAAAGCTCTTTCCTGATTGTGGCCGGTGATGGGGATTCAGCCGAGCAATGGAGGCATCTCCAGACGGCGGAACCTTTGCGAGAGAGCTTTGGCGAAATTCTTGAGGCCTTTGACCGAGACGAAATCGTCGAGGTTCGATCCGAGGCTGGAGGGGCCGTCCGATCGATCGAGCGGCAACCCATCAACCTTCCGGAGCGAACCTTGTTCATGGCTTTGCGTCGCGGCGAGGAAATTATCGGCTTCCATAGCGCCTGTTTGCGGGATGTCGAAAAAGGGTTCGATGAGCAACAGCGCAGACTGGCTCGTGGCACAGCGCAGCTCTGCTCTCTCGCCCTCGAGAATGCCCGATTGGTTCAGGAATTGGGACGAGCGAATCGTCGCAAGGAAGAGTTCGTTTCCGCATTATCGCACGCTCTGCGATCGCCATTGCATGTGATTCTGGGGTACACGGAGCTGCTCCTCGAAGAGGAGCGCGACCTGACGTCGACTGACCCCCGAGACTTGATTCGACGGATCGATCGCAGCGGGCGCCAATTGGCCGAGATGCTCGAAGGTTCTCTTGCTGCCGGCATTGATCCCAAGGTGGGAGATGTCAGCCTCGGGAAAGTGGTCCTCTCCGACCTTCTGCGGGAGGTGGAAATCGAGACCCGAGAGATCCGGCAGGAGGCAGGTCTCTCCTACGCCTGGGATATCGCACCGAACCTGCCGGCGCTCCAATCCGACGCGGACAAGATCAAACTGATTATCAAGAATCTGATTTCCAATGCCGTAAAGTTCACCGATGAAGGTGGCATTTTTTTGCGGGCGACGGCCCGCGATACCGGCGTCGAGATCGCGGTGGAAGATACCGGTATCGGTATTGGCAAGGAAGCTCAGAAGATCATCTTCGAGCCGTTTCGGCAGATCGATCGCACTGAGGGTCGTGTCTTGCGGGGCACGGGTCTCGGTCTCCATGTGGTGCGCCAATTGGTGGATCTTCTGGGAGGAACCCTGGCGGTCGAGAGTGCGCCCGGCGAAGGAGCTATTTTCCGCGTCTGGCTGCCCGCTCCCGGGATCGTTGCCAGCTGACGTATCAGGCCGCGATCCCCTGCTTTGCCGCTGATTCCCGATTGGACCCCTTCGGCTGTTGGATCGCTGGGATTGTCCAGTCGGTGATCCAGTGCAGGCAGCCGAGAACCACCACAAGTTCCCGAATTTCGTATTGCATATTCGCGAAGCGAAAGATGTCGTGGTGGATCGCAAAGGTCGCCGCACAAAAGACAACCCACGCCCAATGAGCCCAGTCGTTTGATCGTGTGGCGGGTTGAACAAGGAGTGTTCGACCCAGGAGGGCTAGAGTCACCAGAAGTGCCAAGGTGTCGCTCCATGTCGGCAGCAGAAAGTAGGCTTGCAGGGTCGAGCCAAAGGCAAAGATCAGGATTGTGTTCAGGCTCGGCAGGAAGTTGTCCCACTCACGGGAGCGAATCCCGATTGCCAGCCGAGAGTTCGGTGCCATCCGAAAACCGCATGGAATCCAGAGAAAGAAGACATAAATCACCGTATTGATCGCGGATGAGGAGATGGAAGCAGGCATCAAATTGTGAAGGTTGGTTTCCCGCTGCAGGTTGTGATCGAGGAAGAATTTATTCGATCGAAAACCGAAAACTTGCTGCCCCCAGCTGATTTCTTCGAGAGCGGCGAGAGTGGCCAGAAAAACCAGTGCAATCAGGATCCCGCGCCCGCCCGCCGGCAGGGCGGGCTGCTTGCGGTCGAGGAGCAGCGCGCGGCCGGCGACGAGGGCGATCACGACAAGGATCACCACGCTGGCCCATTCCACGACTCCATTTTCTCGTGTGAGGTCCCTTAAAAGGCCCTCCTGTCGGGGGGCGTGAGCGGTGATCAGGACAACCATCACGGTCGCGATCGACAACGCGGCGGAGAGAGCCCAGGTCGTGCGACGGATCAACTCCATAATCCCATATCCAGGCCTGCGGCCATTGTCTGACCGAGATCGCGACAATTTTGCAGAACCTCCTCGGTAAGATCTCCCTTGGCGACAAGTGCGGGGGCGATGGGACTCATCGGGTAGCCGCGCAGAATTCTTTCGACGTCGCGAACAGCTCCTGTTCCGTCATTGGCGCATTTGACGAAAAGACCATAGGGCAGAGACCGGATTTTTCCTTGCGCGGGATAAAAAGTTTCGTCGAAGAAAAATTTCAGAGCCCCCGACATCGTGCCGAAGTTCTCGGGGGTGCCGAAGATGACGCCATCGGCCCAAAGAAGGTCTTCCAGGGTTCCTTCCAGAGCCGAGCGCTCCCGGGTATCGATCGTTGGTTCCCGGCGAGCGCCTTCGAGGACGGCTGCCGTCATCTTCCCCGTTCCGCCGGTCTGGGAATGATGAAGGATCAGAAGATGCTTCATGTTGCCTCGGGTAGCACTCCAGCGGACATCCGACCAACAGGTCGAGCTCTGGTGGGAACATGGTATGTTCCGTCGCAAGAGAGGTGAGGGAACCATGGCGGACGAGGAGAGCGGCAAGTATCGGTGGGCCAGGGCGGGAGATTTCAGCGCCTTTTTGGGCCTGACCTTCGACAACGTTGCCCAACTGATCGTCTTCAGCACGATTTTGATTCAGGTATTCGACTATCCGGCAGATCTGGTTTTGGGGAAAATGTTGCCCGGAACAGCGGCCGGTGTCCTGATCGGAGATCTGATCTACACCTGGATGGCCTTTCGTCTGGCGAAAAAAACCGGCCGCGATGATGTAACGGCGATGCCTCTGGGTATCGATACGGTCTCTCTCTTCGGGCTGACGTTCGGTGCTCTGGGGCCGCTGTACCAGCGGACGGGCGATGCCGACCTGGCATGGCAGGCCGGCATGGCGCTGATGGTCTTTATGGGCATTTTCAAATTGCTGGTGACCTGGCCGGCAGCACGTCTCCGGCATTGGATCCCACAGGCCGCGATGCTGGGCACGATCGGGTCGATCGGCATTTGCCTGATCGCCTTCATGCCGATGCTGGAGCTCTTCGAGAACCCGCTGGTTGGTGTGTTCTCACTTTTCCTGCTGCTTCTGGTTTTGCTGCGTCGGGTGGAGCTCCCGCTTCGCTTGCCACCGGTTCTTCTGGTGGTCGCGATCTCCACCGGCTTGTTCTACGGCCTGGGATCCGCAGGTTGGTTGCCACATGCGCCTCTATTCCCCGGGACGCCGGGTTTTGCCGTTACGTTTCCGTGGCCAACCACGGGATTTTGGCAGGGCATTTCGCTTGCTGTCGATTACCTGCCCCTCGCCTTGCCACTGGCCTTTGCCACGATCATTGGAGGTATCGATAACGTCGAATCGGCCGCGTCGGCTGGAGATGTGTACGATACCCGATCCATTCTGTTGACCGAGGGCATCAGCACATTGATTGCCGGATTGGTGGGGGGTGTTGTGCAGACGACCCCCTATATTGGTCACCCGGCCTACAAGCGGATGGGAGGGCGGGCCGCCTATACTCTGGCCACCGCTCTTTTTGTCGGTCTGGGGGGAATGTTCGGGTACCTCTCCTGGCTGGTCCATGTACTCCCGGAGGTCGCCATTATTCCGATTCTCGTTTTCATCGGTATCGAAATCGGCTCACAGGCTTTTCACGCAGTCCCAAAGCGTCACGGGCCGGCGGTGGCTGCGTGCTTTATTCCGGTCATGGCCAGCACGATCCTGATTATTGTCGATCAGATGCTTGTCGGTGCGGGCGGTAATGGGCCGAGTCTGACCGGCGAGGCGGGTATCCGTTATCAAAGCTTGTTGATCCTCGGTGCCGGATTCGTATTTTCTGCGATGATTTTTGGATCCGTAGTGGCTCATCTGATCGATGGACGCTTTGCAGCAGCCGCGGGCGTGCTGTTTTTGGCTGCCGGGGCCGCGCTCTTCGGGATTATTCATTCGCCGTTTCCCGGATCGCCGGCATTTCTTCCGTGGAATGTGGAAAACTCCATACCCATGGCGATCGCTGGCGGTTATATTCTTGCCGGTGTAGCTGTTCTTTTCATGGCAACGAGACCGCAAGTCAGTGACTAGCGACCGGCCATCATCGCAAGAACGAGACTTATTCAAAAGGATAACCTGAGAGGCAGACCATGGCTGAGGAGACTACAAAGATCGACGTAGGGGGACACGAGCTTCGCTACCGTTTGAGCGGGGAAGGGGATCGCACGATTATCCTCCTGCACGGGTTCGCCGAGACGATCGACGTCTGGAATGATATCGTCCCGGAACTTCAGTCCATGGGGCGTGTCCTGCTGCTGGAACTCCGCGCGCATGGTTGGTCGGGGTCGCCGAAGCCGCCTTATCAGTGGGAAGATCTCGCCGGCGATGTGCTCAAGGCGATGGATGGGCTCGATATTGCGGCCGCAGATATTGTCGGACACGGGTTGGGAGGTCTGGTTGCCTTGCACATCTCGAGGATTGATCGATCCCGCGTTTCCAGTCTGGTGGTCATCGGCGACGGGATGAACGCGACGCCTGCGCAGCAAACTCTTTTCAATGAGATCGTGAAATCGGGTCGAATGAATGGGCTTGAAGGGATCGCGCATGCTCTCTTCGGCCCGATCAGTCGAGAGAAAGTCGAAGGTCGACCGATGGATCTGACCGCCGTAGCTGCCTTGGTGCAACGACTGGCCGAGGAGACAGTCGCACCGACACTGGCGGCGGTCTCCACACGCACGCTTTGCCTCGCAGGCGAGAGGGATGTCTCCTGGCCGGAGCGAATGCAGGCGATTGCGAATGGAATCGAGGGCGCTGCAACGGCAAGCATCGCTGATGTCGGCGAGGTGCCACATGTGGCGAAGCCGGTAGAAACTGCAGCGGAGATCCGCAAATTCATCGAGGCTGCATCTTGAGATCTCTTCTTGCGCTGACACTCCTGGCCGGATTGCTTCTCTTCCCGGTTTCGACAGAGGCTCGATCCAAGGGGGGCTGCATGCAGAAGCAACTGGCGACCGCGGTGCAGGGCACCAAAATGATGGTCCGATGCTACGGTCTTGCGGCTCGCAGCGGTGAGCCTATCGAAAATAGTTGTCTTGAGAAGGCCGTCAGGCGCATGAAGCTCACGTTTTCTCGTTTGTCGGGTGGTGGATGCGCAGCAGTTTCAAACGCCGATCAGATTGTCGCCGAGACGATCGGGTTCATGGATCGAGTCACGGCCTTGTTGCCTCTTGAGGACGACGCTGCCGCCTCGGCTCCCACTGCCAGCGCGGCGCCAGTCGCCGACGCAGCAGCTACGCCCGTGCCAGCTACCGAGTGACCCGGGATGAACACACGCAACTGGCGAACTCGGCTGCGGCGGTTTTTGTTTGTCTGCATTGCGGGGCTCTATATTCTCTCGGTGCCCTGGTACCGCCCTGCTGACTATCCGGTCGAGATCGTCTTCGGGCTCCCTGATTGGGTGGCGTATGCGGTCGCCTGCTATACAGGGGTCGCAATTTTGAATTCAATCGCCTGGATGTTGCAAGACCCCGAGGTTGAGGGATCATGAGCTTCGGTGAGCTGGGTGTCGTTGCTCTGGGGGGCTACCTTCTGGTCCTCGCAACCGTGGCCGAGATCGCCCGCCGCTCCCGGCAGGATGCTTCGCCCAGCGATCACTTTCTCGCGGGTAGAGATTTGGGCGTATTCGTTCTCTTTCTGACACTCTACGCAACTGCCTACAGCGGGAACTCGCTTCTCGGTTACCCGGGCCGCGCTTATCAGGCGGGATTCTCCTTTATCATGTCGACCGGATTCATGATGGCGATCATTGTCCTCTTTCATGCGATCGCTCCGCGACTCCGACCGATCGCCGCCGAGCATGGATTTGTGACGCCGGGGGACTGGGTTCGGCATCGTTTCCGCGATGATCCGGCCGGGCCGCTTTTGGCAACGGCGATTGGTATTCTGATGGTGATCGCACTGGCCAATTTCCTTCTCGCGCAACTGCAGGCGATGGGCACGATGACGAGTCGCGTGACCGAAGGTATCATTCCACACGAAGTCGGTGTCATCAGTCTGGCCCTGGTGATCCTTTTTTACGAAAGTCTGGGTGGAATGCGGGCAGTTGCCTGGACGGATGCCGGGCAGGGAATTCTGATGCTCTTTGGTTTGTCGGCACTCCTGTTCTGGTTGATGGGAGATGGTGGCGGTCTTTCCAATATTACGGAGCGCGTCGAGGCCCTGCGGCCGGGCGCTATCGCGATTCCGGATACGGAGACCTGCATCAATTGGTTCAGCACGGTCGCACTTCTCGGCCTCGGTAGTATTTTGTACCCCCAGGCGATTCAACGGATATTTGCAGCACGCAGTGGGCGAGTCCTGCAGCGCTCCTTCGCCATCATGACCTTCATGCCGCTCACGACGACACTGGTCGTGACCTTGATCGGGTTTGCTGCAATTGCCCGGATCGATCCTGCTGCTGGTGTCGCCAGCGACGAAGTGATGCCCTACCTGCTGGGGGAATGGGCGACCGCAGGCGGTATCCCGATGTTTGCCGCGATTCTGGTGTTTGTGGGCGCCCTGGCAGCGATCATGTCGACAGCGGACTCTTGCCTGCTGTCGCTGGGCTCCCTCGCTGTTGGCGATATCCTCGGTCGCGATCGGAGCGATCCCGGGACAACAAAGATCGGCAAATGGCTCGCGGCGCTGGTTCTTTTTGCGATGGTTCCTTTCGCGATCCAAAGAGAGCTCACGTTATGGCGTCTGATCGAGTTGAAAATGGAGCTTTTGGTGCAATGCGTGCCGGCATTTCTGGTGGCGCTGCACTGGAGCCGTTTGCGAGCGTGGCCTACATTGATCGGACTTCTGCTTGGTACGGGGATCGCGGTGGGCGGGGCTCTCCTCGGCGCAAAGACGGTCTTCGGCGTCCACTCCGGCCTGCTGGGATTGGGCGTAAACCTGGTGGTGGCTACCTTGGGTTCGATCCGTTCTTCTCCTCGCGCATCCGCTTCTTCGTAGCGGCCCATCCGCAGATCGGACAATCTGCCAGAGAATGCCCTCGCGCGGGACAATGCTCGCGTCCGAAGTAAATGATTTGCAGGTGTAGTTTATTCCACGAATCTCGAGGAAACACTTTCTTCAGGTCTCGCTCGGTTTGCTCCACGTTACGACCGTTGGAAAGATTCCATCGCGCAGCCAGTCGGTGGATATGCGTGTCCACCGGGAAAGAAGGAACACCGAAGGCCTGCGCCATGACGACACTGGCTGTCTTATGACCGACGCCCGGTAGTTTTTCGAGAGCAACGAGGTCCGCGGGTACTTCGCCGTCGTGATGCTCGAG
>DLYX01000326.1:0-1348 GCA_003447545.1 Deltaproteobacteria bacterium
GGACACCGATTCGCAAGTCCGGAAGGGCTTTTCGCGCCAGAACGCCTCGGCGGAAGACCCGAGCGGTAAATTCGCAGAGCACATGGTAGGCAAAACCCAACGCGGCAGCCACGAAGGATCGCCGCCCACGAAGGAGCGATGAAAATGGCAAAAATGAACCTTGGTGCGGTCAGTCTCGAATACGATACCTTCGGCGACAAAAACGACGAAACCATCCTTTTGATCATGGGGCTCGGCGGCCAGATGATCCTCTGGGAAAACGATTTTTGTAACGGATTGGCGTCGCGAGGCTTCCATGTCATCCGCTTCGACAACCGCGATGTCGGGCTGTCCACCTGGTTCGATGAGGCCGGTGTCCCCGATGTCGCCAAGGTCTTTCTCGACGGCATGGCCGGGCTTCCGGTCGATTCGGCCTACACACTGGACGATATGGCCGACGACTGCGTGGGTCTCCTCCGCGGATTGGGCATCGAAAGGGCCCATATCGCCGGCGGGTCGATGGGTGGCATGATTGCCCAAGCCATGGCCATCAACCACCCTGATGTCACGCGCAGCCTGACCTCGATCATGTCGACCACGGGGCGCCCCGGCCTGCCCGGGCCGACGCCCGACGCGGCGGCCGTTCTGGCCACACCTCCGCCCGAGACTCGGGACGAGTTTATCACGGAAGCGATTCGTCGCGATCGTGTGATCGGCTCGCCTGACTTTCCACCGACCGACGAGTTTCTCGCAGCACGCGCCGCGCGCGGCTACGACCGTGCTTTCCATCCGACCGGCACAGCCCGACAGCTTGCCGCGGTCGCCGCCCATGGCGACCGCACCGAACGCCTGCAAAAACTGACAGTACCGACAGTCGTCATCCATGGCGACAAGGACCCCTTGATCCCGATCGCCTCGGGCCAGGCCACCCATGAAGCCATCTCGGGCTCTGAATTCCTGACGCTCGAGGGCATGGGGCACGATATGCCGCGGCCACTCTGGCCACAGATTATCGACGGCATCTGTCGCGCAGCCGCCCGCGCCAAAGCCTGATTGCGAAGGGTCGCAGCGGAGGCGACCGGCCGCGCTGTCGGTCCGGTGCTCAACCCACTCCGATGTCGTGATCCGGGTGGATCAAGCTGACCCCCAGAACCTCGCGCAACCCACGGTTCCCGACCGACTTCCCGGAAACGGGCTCGGGCGGGAGCTCCCAAACAGGTGCTGGGCGTCCCTCGTGGCGAGCGACCTCGGCAAAAATTTCACGCCGGGTACGATGGTCATCCGCACAAACATGGATGACCCCCGACCATGCTGCCGGAAGTTCCAGCGCAGCTCGAATCGCCTGGAGGACATCGTCTCGGTGGACCAG
>DLYX01000326.1:1656-3938 GCA_003447545.1 Deltaproteobacteria bacterium
CGGTGGACCAGATTGGTCGGGGCGCAACCACTGCCGGGAATCACCGCTTCGGGGTCCCGCCGATAGATCCGGCCGAGCTCTCGGCCCGGCCCATACAGACCGGCAAGGCGCAGCACCGCCACGGGAACATTGGCTCTGGCCGCCCCGGTGAGAATCACCTCTTCGGCGTCTCGTTGTAGTCGCCCCCGCTCCGAAGTCGGCCACTCGGCACAATCTTCATCGAGCTCCTCGAGTTGATTGAGTTGATCCGGCAGAGCCGACGTCGAAGATGTGTAAATCAGACGCGCGGGAGGTGCGAGCGCACAGGCTTGCGCAACCACTTCGGCCCCACCGAGATAAAGCCCGCGACGATCGGCGTCGGGCCCGCCCGGAGCCCAGGAGACGATCACTGCGTGTGCCCCCTCGATCAACTCTGCAAGCGCCGCGACCCCATCCCTGGCCAAATCAAAGGCCTTGTACGTCGCCGAAGGTCGGAGAGGCTCACCACGCGGGCGACCGGTGCGCGTCGTCGCAACGACCGCGTAGCCCTCTTCCACCAGAGAGGCTGCCGCAGCGCCGCCGATCCACCCCGCGCCAATGATCACGACCCGGCCCGAATTTTTCTCGAGATTCTTCATAGGCGGAAAAACATAGCCACGGCGACCACGCCGCGCATGGTCCAGGCAATCGTGCGTAACCAGTTGGACTGCACCAGCCGCTGCGCCACCTTTGGGTCGAATTTCTCGGCGAGTTCGCCATGGGCCGGCATCTGCAGAAAGACCGTGGACATCCAGATGATGAGCAGGAGCAAGGCACCCAGCCAGGGGAGAAAACCCGGGTAAACAAGGAGGAGGAGTCCGGCGCAAAACACTTCGAGGAACATCGGAGGCGCGACCAGAGGGGTGATCCGCCGCATATGTTCCGCATGGTAAGCCGCGGCTCCCGAGGCTGGCACCGACGCGAACAAGGGATAAGAGACGGATTGGATGGTCCAGATCAATCCGACCAGAAACAAGGTCGTCACCACCTGCACCCCCAACAAGAGAGTCAGCATCCCGCACGACTCCCCGAAGCCAAGATTTGCCACCAGACGAGCATGGGAAGAATACTAACCCAATTCCCGCGAGATGGCCCGAATTCGGGTGATATTTCCGTGTTGCGGAGGGACGACCGGGGCTGTGCAAATTTGGTCCATCTGCTTTACTAGATGGGAAGACTCATGTTCACCGAAACCAAGAGGGCCGGTCCACCATGCAATCCAAAGAATCTCTGAGAATCGCTGTTATCGGGGCTGGTCCCGCGGGCATCGCCGCCGGGCACGAACTTCTGGCGCAAGGCTTCACCAATTTTCGTATCTTCGAAAAAGCGGCCGCTCCCGGCGGGACCTGGCATTTGCACACCTACCCGGGGCTGGCCTGCGACGTCTGGGCGCATTCCTATACATTCTCCTACCGCCCCAACCCGAACTGGACCTCGAGCTTTGCCGACCAACCCGAGATCGAGAGCTACCTCCAGACCTGCGCCACCGAGTTCGGTCTCGACCCTCATATCCAGCTGAACACCCGCATTGTTCGGGCCGCTTTTGAGGAAAACGAGGCCGTCTGGTCGCTCACCAGCGATGCGGGCGAATCATGGACCTTCGACATCGTGATCAATGCAATGGGGAATCAGCATACCGCACTCTACCCCGACGTCCCCGGCAAGGAGACCTTCGCCGGAGATACCTGGCACGCCACCGAGTGGAATCATGACGTGGACCTCAAGGGGAAAAAAGTCGTGATCGTTGGCTCGGCCGCCAGTGCGGTGCAGATTGTGCCGGAGGTCGCGAAGGTTGCCGGACACCTCACCGTCCTGCAGCGCACCCCGAACTGGATCATGCCTCGCGGGAGCAAACCCTATTCCGAATCCAGACGGGCATGGAACCGTCGTCTTCCCTTGCTGATTCGAGCCACGCAAAAAATTCAGGGCATCATGATGGGCTTTGTCCATAAAGCCGCGACCAACGGCGACCCCATGATGAAGAATTTCGAAGATCGGGCGAAAAAATTTATCGACACTGCCATCTCGGACCCTGAACTACGGGAAGCTCTGACGCCGAGCAGCAGCTACGCTTGCAAGCGCGGTCTCGTGTCGGATGGTTTCTACCCGGCACTGATGGAGGACCACGTCGAGTTGATTCCAGCCGGCCTCGCCAGCGTGACTCCCGAGGGCATCACCACAGCCAACGGCCGAACCATCGATGCCGACGTGATCATCTATTGCACCGGCTACCGGATTCTCGATTTTGATCGGATCGAAGTCCT
>DLYX01000410.1 GCA_003447545.1 Deltaproteobacteria bacterium
CAGAAACACCCCAATCCCAACACGATCTTCTCGAGTCCTTCGGGGAAGGGGGGCTGGATATCGGTGCCCAGGACGAAATGTTTACCGGCGACCGGCATGGTTTCAACCCGCCCGGGAAGGGCTTCGCTTGCTCCGGGCAAGGTGAGTTTTTCGCTCGGCATGGTCAGCCTGCCAAACAGGCGTGAAAGACGATCTTCCATCGAGGTTCTCCCCGCGATTCGCGACTATTTGGGTTGCAGGCTGTCGAGACGGTCCACAGCACCGAGGTATTCCTCGGAAAGGCGCTGCATTACCCGACGCACGGACTCGCTCTCGTTGATCATGCCGACGACCTGACCAACCGGGTTGAAGGCGACGGGCTGGGCGACCTCGGCATATTGGTGCGAGCGCCTGATGGACTCCATGGTGACCATGCCCTGGAGGGGCATCCCGAGCGGGTCGGGATTCTCGGGGTTCTCCCATGCCTCGGTCCATTCGTTTTTCAGCATGCGGCAGGGCTTGCCGGTAAAGGAACGCGAGCGCACAGTGTCGCGACTCGAAGCACTGAAATAACTTTCCTTCTGCGCGGGGGGTGCTTCTGCTTCTTCTACGGCAAGCCAGAGCGAGCCGCTCCAGACGCCGGCGGCGCCGAGTGCCATGGCTGCTGCAATCTGGCGGCCGGTGCCGATGCCGCCGGCGGCCAGTACAGGAGTGGGCGCTACGGCGTCGATGACCTGTGGCCAGAGAACAAGGCTTCCGACCTCGCCGGTATGTCCGCCACCCTCGGTGCCCTGAGCGATAATGATATCGATACCGGCTTCCTTATGCTTGAGCGCCTGCCGCGGGCTACCGCAGAGGGCGGCGACCAGCCGCCCGGCGTTCTGGCATTGTTCGATGACATCTTCGGGAGGGGTGCCAAGTGCGTTGGCGATAAGTTTGACGTTGGGGTGACGTAAGGCCTCGTCGACTTGAGGGGCCGCCGTCACCGCCGTCCATCCAAGGAGTTCGTGGTGCTTGTCTTCTGCGGGGAGCTCCGGCACGCCATGGTCGGCAAAGACCTTCTTGGCAAAGGTGCGGTGCTGATCAGGGATCATCGAGCGAAGTTGCTCTTCGAGTTTTTCAGGATCGACCTGGTCCATGCCCTCGTATTTGCCCGGGATCACGATATCGACGCCATAAGGCTTGTCGCCGATACGTTCGTCGATCCAATCGCATTCCACCTTCAGCTGTTCCGGGGTGAATCCGACCGCACCCAGGACGCCGATACCACCGGCCTTGCTCACTGCGACAACGACGTCACGGCAGTGGGTGAAAGCGAAAATGGGGAGGTCGATACCGAGACGTTCACAAAGATCTGTATGCACAAATTTCTCCTTCGAAAGACGATTGTCCCTACATTACCTCTAACAGGGATTCCGCGGAATGGGAGAAGGGCCGATCCAGGTAATTTTTTCTGCGTCCAGTAGCGCCACGGCCGAGCTTGCGAGGCCCGCCGGGTGCGCCACCCTCGGCGATTTCGAGGCGCCACCCTCGGCGATCTGTGCGCGCCTCCACGAAAGCGTCAGCGTTTTTGGCGCCATTGGAGCGTATGCCGGACGCTGTCGACCAGGGATGGGTAGGTTGGCGACCAATCGAGAATCTTGTTGGCTTTCTCGGGGGCTGCAACCAGACTGGGTGGATCACCGGCCCGCCGGGGTCCGATGTTGTGGGGAACAGGGTGTCCGGTCACCTCTTCTACTGCCGCCAGAACCTGACGGACGCTGGCACCTGTTCCCGTACCCAGATTGCAGGCGAAACTCACGGTATCGCCGCAGAGTTTCTCGAGCGCGAGGCGATGGGCTTCGACGAGATCCCAGACGTGAATATAGTCGCGGATGGCGGTGCCATCGGGTGTGGCATAGTCGTCGCCGAATACTTCCAATGGCGGGCGCTTGCCGAGCGCGGCATCAATGGCCAGAGGAATCAGATGCGTCTCGGGGTCGTGCTCCTCGCCCAATTCGCCTTCGGGGTCGCAACCGGCAACGTTGAAATAGCGCAAGGCGGCCCATCGCAGACCGTGGCAGGTTCCGTACCAGCGCAACATTTGCTCGACCATGAGTTTGGTCTCGCCATAGGGGCTGACCGGATTCTGCTGAGTCGCCTCGGAGATCGGGTCCTCCTGCGGGATGCCGTAGGTCGCGCACGTCGAGGAAAAGACAATCTTGTCGATGCCTTGTTGGCGCATGGCCTCAAGCAGGTTCAGCGTGCCATGCACATTGTTCTCGAAGTAGAGCTCCGGCGCAGCCATGGATTCACCCACAGCCGCCAGTGCAGCGAAATGGATGACGGCATCGACCGGATGTTCCTGGAGGGCTGCCCGGATGGCCGCCCCGTCGCGCAGGTCCGCATCGATCAGGGGACCAAATCGCACCGCCTCGCGATGGCCGCGGGATAGATTGTCGAGCACGACGACCTCATGGCCCGCTCTTTTCAGGAGCTTGGCACAATGGCTACCGACGTAGCCGGCGCCGCCGGTAACAAGAATCCGCATACTCAGGACTATTGCCTTATGGAGAGGGTGGTCGGCAAGTGCGGGTGGATGGACGCTGGAGACTGGCGGTGCGGAAGACTAGAGGAAGCTTGCATGCCATCTCTCGAAGAACGAATTGCCAGCCTGGAGACCCGCCTGGATGCGGCCGAGAGCACGTTGGCGATCGAGCGCCTCAAGGCGGAGTACGCCGCCCGTGTCGATTCCCGCCACGCGCATATTTCCGCTGGGGCACCGGACCCCGCCCACGTATCGGAAATGGCCGCTCGGGTGGCCGAGTTGTTTACCGAAGATGCGGTTTGGGATGGCGGACGCTCTCTGGGTGTGGCGCGCGGTCGAGCCGCGATCCAGGACCGTCTGGCAAATCCGACGGTCCGATGGGCCTGGCATTTCTTTCTCAAGCCCCGGATCAGGGTGCGGGGAGATTTTGCCGAGGGTACCTGGGATCTCTTTTCTCCCTGTACACTGCAGGACGGATCGCAGCGCTGGATGGTCGGCGTGGAGAACGACACCTACCATCGTGTTGATGGCGTCTGGTTGCATGCATCCATGCAGTTGGAAACAGTGATGCTGGCCTCGTTCGAGAAGGGTTGGTCGGGAGGAGTTTCGCAATGAAGCTGGGAGTTACAATTCATGCAACGGACCTGACCATGGATCTGGTTGCGTTGACGCGTGCGGCCGAGGAGCGCGGCTTCTACTCGATCTATATCCCCGAGCATACCCACATCCCGACAAGCCGCCGTACCCCGGCGCCTACGGGCGAGGCCGAGCTGGCCGAGGAATACAAGCGCAGCCTGGATCCTTATATCGCGCTTGCGGCCGCCGCTGCCATGACGGAAAAAATTCGTCTTGGGACGGGCATCGGTTTGCCCGCGCAGCACGACCCGATCACCTTTGCCAAGCAACTCGCGACTCTCGATCATATCTCCAAGGGGCGGTTTGTCTTCGGAATCGGTTTTGGCTGGAACCATGAGGAGATGGAGAACCATGGGATCGATGTGCGCCGACGGCGCAAGCGAGTCCGGGAAGCAATGCTTGCGATGCAGGCCTTGTGGGCGTCGGAGCGCGCCTCTTTTTCCGGTGAGTTTCATTCGTTTACCGAAAGCTGGCAATGGCCCAAGCCCGTGCAGACGCCGCGACCAAGAGTTCTGGTCGGAGGCTCGCCGGGTCCGATTCTCTTTCGCCATATTGCCGAGTACGCCGACGGATGGATTCCGATCGGTGGTGCCGGGGTCAAGGATGCTCTTCCCGAACTGCATCGTGAAATGGAGGAGCGAGGGCGGGATCCCAAAAGCCTCCATCTGGTTCCGATGGGCGTCTTTCCGGCACCGGCAAAGCTCGAATATTACCGAGAGATGGGATGTAGCGAAGTGGTGCTGCGCCTACCCGGCGCGGGTCGCGACGAGGTCTTACCGGTCCTCGACGATTACGCGAAGCTCCTCTAGGGCTGCTTTCTCGTCTTCGACCGGACCGAGCGCCAGGGCCACGACGTTTTCGCCAGCGGCTTGCAGGGCTGCGTTCTCGGCACGTGTGTCTCCATTGCGAAATACCGGTTGCAGTCGAGTATCGGCATTGATCTTGCCGACCCGGTAGACCTCGATCATTTCTTCAAGCGTCGGTTGGCCCGGTGCCGATCCGGTGGTCTCGCTCAGGGCAGCAAAGGTGAGCAAGCCGCCCCAGCAACCGGCAAAGACCCGCGAGGCCAGCCCGGGCCCGCCCATGCATAACGCGATGGTCTCGCGTTTGCGCTCGCGCAGCTTTCGGGCGCAGATCGCGAGATCCTCGATCCCAACGGCGCGCCATGCGACCTTGGTCACATCACATCCCGGCGTGTTGTCGATACTGGCAAAAATATCGTCCAGCTTTTCCGGGCGCCCTTTGAAGTCGTGTGCCGACAGAATGATTTTGGCACCTAGGTGACGCAGTTCGGCCGTGGCATCCTGCAGGTCGGAGTTGGCAATCCAACGCGCGTACTCCAGATCAACATAGGCAGGGATCGCGCCGCGTGCCGCCATCTGGTCGAGCAAGCCGACTCGTTCGGCCTCGGTACCACTAAACGCCCCGCCTTCATCCGCCGACCGGCAGGTCAGAATGGAGGGCAGCGGGCTTTCGCGGATCAGTGTTTCAACGGTATCGGGTCCGCGATCGTCGTCGGCGAGGCGATCGACGCGCCATTCGATCAGATCCGCGCCCGCGCCGCGGGCGCGGACGCCATCTTCAAGTCCTCGATCGCATTCGGAGGTCTCCGCGATCGTGATGGGTACCGCCACAATGCTCATATCTGCATTGTAGCGGGATCGGCAGGAATTGCAGGCGCCCGCGCGACTTTGGGGCTACATTCGCCACGAAATGCCGGGCGGAAGTTCATTCCGCCCGGCATTTCTGGTTCAATGGTGCCGGAGGGTGTTGCGATGGAGGCTGTGGCAGAAACAAAAGAGACAAAGACCGAAGAAGGTGCCGTTCGCGAGATCGCCTGGATGGAATGCGACGCCTGCGGTGGCCCCCTGAAAATCATGGGTCATTGCAAATACCTCTGCCAGCAATGTGGCTTTCTGCGGACCTGCATGGATACCGTCTAGAACGAGGTCGCGCATAGCCATCGATGACGAGTCGCGGTGAATTTCATCGCCCGTAGCGCCTCTGCAGTTGTTGCTGACGTGTGGCCAGTTGCGCGCGGCGTCCGGCAGCATCGATCTCGGGAGTGTCTGCGGGAAGGATGCTTCGTACATCGCCCAGTTTGACCAGTTGCGCGGTCGGAGCTTCTTCGTCGGTCAGCGGTGTGCGTACGCCCTGAAAGCGCAAAAAGAAGAGGCCTTCGGAAAGGCCGGTGCTGTCCAGCCAGTTCGGGACGCCGGGGTCGGTTGCCGAGATCACGTAATCATAGCGCCCATCGCTACCGAGATGAGACTGGCCGCCGGTCAGACTGGTCTGCCGGTTGGCCCACTCGAGCGCATCAAACCAGTAGTTGCCCAATTGCAGTCCCTGATAGCGCGCGTCGGCCCTGGGCACGCTGACGACCAGAGCCTCGTCATTGGCCAGAGAGAACTTGCCTACGGCAGCGACTTGTCCGGCGAGTCCTTCGCTGCCGGTAAGCCGCGGTTTCATGACGGCATTATCCGAGGTGAATAGCCGAACTTTGCCGATATAGGCCTGCCAGAATGCGGCCGAGTCCGGGACCGCGGCGCCGGCTTCGCGAATCTTGCGGGCCACGTCACCGACATCGGGGTTGGGTGCGGGCACACCGAGTTTGCCGACCTGATGGATCTCCACGCGTCCTGCTTTTTCGCTTGCCCAGTCCGAATAGGTCCACCGCACCAGCAGCAAGCCGGCCTCATCGTCTGTTTCGATCCAGTTTTGTGGATGAGCGGTGGGCCCGACAAAGACCTCGAAGTTTCCGTCGGCGTCCAGAGCCAGATTGTCCAGCGAAAGCGTGCCGACGTCGCGTAGCTTGCCGTTGACCCCTGGGGTGCCCGCAAATACCTGAAACGTCACATCAGCGGTCGTCCCGCGGGTGCCGCGCAGCACATAGTCGGCACCCGGTCGGATATGCGTACTTTCGTAAAGATTGTCCGGATTCACCAACCCGGTGTGAGCTGACTCGGGAAATTGTGGTCGGAAGACCGGATAGTCCGGGTCACGGAAGACACCGCGTCCAACCTGCTGGATCAGGATCTCCGACAAATATCGTCCGCCATCGGCATTCTCACGGTCGCCACCAGCGGCGCGAGCCTTCTCGCCGACATCGGCGGCCGCATGCACGGAGTCTCCCAATGATCGCAGCGAGTTCCAGGGCTCACCTAGATGTTCCGGTGAAGGTTGGCGCCTGGCGGTGCACCCGGACGTCAGAAGGATCGCGAGCGCACAGCCAAGAGGGACGAGGGGCGTTATTTTCATATCTTCCGCGGTATCGAAATTTGCGAGGACCGACAAATCGTCTCGAAATCCGGCGTTCATCGACCGGAGGCTCGCGAGGCCGGAACCGGCACGGCTTGCGATATGAATGTGGGCTGCCGTTGCGAATAGGCCGCCTGGCGGGAACTCTCAGCTCTTTTTCCAGAACTCCTGCCAGTTGTTCTCGGATTCCGGCAAGGTCCCCCGACCAGTTGCATTCTTCGGCCAATCGGCCGGTGCCAGACCAAGCGGGTTTTGTCCGGACTCGGCTCCATAGAAGAGCTGGTGTTTGCGGCGCACAAAGAACCACTCGTCGCCCCGCTTTTCATAGGTGTCGTCATAGCGAATCGCTTGCTGGATCCAGCGGTCGCCCTCCTGAATTTCTGCCCGACAATAGACATGTCCGGTCGCATGCGTCTCGTCGACAAAATCGATCAGGTGATTGCCGACAAAGAGGATCGTGATGCCGACAGCGCGCAGTTGGCGATCAAAATCCGCGCGTAACGCCTCGCGGCCGCGGCGATCTCGCCCAACCTGCACCTCGGGGATAAAGCATCCAACCAGCGTGTCGAGATCACGGGTATCGGTGGCGTGTGCATAGCGGTAGGCGAGTTGCCGGATCTCGTCGCGACCCTGCGCCTTCTCGGCGCCATTCATCGCTTCATCTCGTGGGTCTCTCGGAGTCCTTGTAGGTTTCGCGCAAACCCTTTTTGTCGATCTTGCCGGTGGCGTTGCGGGGAATGACGTCGAGGACTTCGAGTTGCTCGGGAATTTTCTGCAGCATCAGGCCGCGCCCTTTTAGGTACTCGACCATCGTATCGAAGCCGATCGGGCTTTCGCCGGTTGCTGTTTGCACCACGGCGCATGCACGTTCACCTGTGGCCGGGTCGGGGATTCCGATGACCGCCACGTCTTCGATCGCGGCGTGCTCGTAGAGAAGATCCTCGATCTCTTTCGCGCTGATATTCTCGCCCTTGCGGATGATGACGTCCTTCAGTCGCCCCGTGATGGTAAGAAAGCCCTCGGCATCCAGGTGGCCCAGGTCACCGGTATGAAAGAAGCCCTTTTCGTCGAAGGCTTTCTCGTTGAGGGACTCGTCGAGATAGCCGCGACAAAGTTGCGGCGCCTTGACGCGGATTTCACCTTCTTCGCCGATGGAAGCGTCCTTTCCCTCGAGCGTTACGAGCCGAAACGCGACCTCGGGAGGAGAAGCCTTGCCCTCGGTATGGGCGAGCGCTTCCTGCGAGTCGCCAACGGCGGCCATGGTCATGATCGGACATTCGGTCATGCCATAGCCCGAGACGATCCCGACACCACCCATCTCGTCGCGGATCTCGGTATGGAGTTGCGGGGGTTTGGGAGCGCCGCCCCCGGGAAAGGTGCGCACCTCCGGGAAGAGCGGGCTGGTGTCGCCGGCAGCGACGCGCGCGCGTTGTGCGGCGAGATACGCCTGGTGAAAGGCGGTCCCGGCGGTCGCTTGCGTGACGCCATGACGGGCCAGCACCACCGGGGTGGTTTTCGCATCAAAGGCCGGCACCACGATAAACGCCGCGCCGGAGGCAAGAACACTGCCAAGCCAGCCGATGCCGCCTACATGTGTAAACGGGAAGACCAGAGCGATGCGATCGCTCTCGTCCAGATGCAGGCATGAGGCCATGCCGCGCGCGGACGCGTCCAGAGTGAGATCGGTATGGCGTGCCCCTTTCGGATCCGAGGTGGTTCCCGAGCTGTAAAAGACCCAACGCACAGGGGCGTCTGCCGGCGTTGTCTCGGCCGGCGCGGGCGGTAGAGTGGCAGGGTCGCCGTCCGGCAGAATCTGATCGCAGACCATGACTTCCATCCCGGGTCGGTCGGCTGCCAGATCCGAGCCCATCTGCGGGTAGTCGAATTTCGGGTTTGCCGGAGGCAGAATCAATAACTTCGTGCCGAATTGGGAGGCGATGAAGCCGACTTCCTTGTGGCGGTAGATCGGCAGAATCGGATTTTGCACAGCACCCAGCCGTGCCAGCGCGCCCACCAGAATCATCGACTCAAACCACGTAGGCAGCATCCACGAGACCGGGGTGCCTTCGCTTACACCGCGGGCGGCAAAGCCGGCGGCGGCCTTCAGGCACGCGTCGCGATATTCACGGAAGGTCAATTCACGATCCTGATCATCGACGGCAAAGAGTGCGTCGGGGGTGGCCTGAGTGCGTGCCTCGATCAGCCCCCAGAGGCTGCCGGCCGAAAGAAGGTTGTCTGTTTGCAAGCGCGACATCGTTTTTACTCCTGCGTGCTGAGAATTTTTTCGGCCTGCTCGCGCAGAACGAATTTGGTGACTTTGCCCGAAGCGTTCACGGGAAGCTCGTCCACGATCTGGATGTATCGGGGCACCTTGTAGTTGGCCATATTCTCCCGGCTCCAGTCGCGGACAATGTCGGCCGAGACCTCTTTGTCGGGCGCGGCCACAAGAAAGGCCATGCCGACCTCGCCCATCCGTTCGTCGGGAACGCCGATCACCGCGACCTGTGCGGCATAACCGCTATCGTAGAGCGCATTTTCAATCTCGGCCGGGTAACAGTTAAACCCGCCCATGATGAACATATCCTTGATCCGGTCGGTGATGCGCAGGTTGAAGTCGGCGTCAGCGACCGCGATGTCCCCGGTGTGGAGGAAGCCATCTTTGTCGATGGTTTTCTCGGTCTCTTCGGGGTTGGCGAAATACCCGCGCATGACGTTATAGCCGCGCACGATCACTTCGCCGGGTTCGCCGGCGGGAACGTCGCGACCTTCGCTGTCGACCAGTCGGACTTCGACGCCGTCGATCGGTCGTCCCGAGGTGGTCGCAATGGTTTCGGCGGCATCTCCCTCGCGACACATGCTGACGATCCCGCAGGTTTCGGTCAGGCCGTATCCGGTAATAACCGTCTCGAAGCCGAGATCCTGGCGCATCTGGTTGATCAACTCGACCGGAATGGCAGCCGCTCCCGTGACGGCGAGTCGGAGCGAGGAGATATCGTGCCTTGCCAGATCGGGGTGGCTGAGGATGCTTTGGTAGATGGTCGGTGGTCCCGGCAACATGGTGATACGATCGGGTTCGATCCGCCGCAGGACCTCTTCAACGTCAAATGTGATTTGTGGAAGGATCGTCGCCCCGCGAAGAATCGCTGACAGCCAGCCGGCCTTGTAGCCAAAGGCATGGAAGAAAGGATTGATGATCAGATAGCGATCGCCTTCGCGCAGGCCCACGCAGCCCGACCACGCCTCGAAGGCCCGCAGGTTCTGACCGTGAGCGCTCATCACGCCCTTGGGTTTTCCGGTCGTCCCCGAGGTGAAGAGAATATCCGAGAGGTCGTCGGGACCGATGGCCGCAATCTGTTCGTGAATGG
>DLYX01000559.1 GCA_003447545.1 Deltaproteobacteria bacterium
AAATTCTCGCCAACGCGGCCCGGGAGGTTCTCGGCCGACCTCTGCAGCTGACTGCCGACAGGCTCGAGGCGCTCGCGAATCCGGAAGAAGTGGTCCAGACCCGAACGGGAACGGGCGGTGCAGCCGGCGCGGCCGTCGAGGCGATGCTGGAGGAGTGCAGCCAGCGGGCCTTGGCGCATCAGCAATTCTGTAACCGCGAGCGGCAACGCATTGCCGATGGTGAAGCTGGACTGCTGGCGCAAGCGCGAAAGCGGGCGGCTACCAACTCCGCCCAAGTTGAATGACCTCGATTGGAGAATAGACCATGATGGATTTTTTCTCACTTCCCTCCCGCAGTCCCAAGCCACGCGATGAAGGCGTCACGCATGTGATCGACAAGGGGCTGGGTCTGGCTCAGGTCGAGGATATGCTCGCCACTTGTTCCAACTATATCGATATCGTCAAGTTGGGTTGGGGTACGGGCTACGTCACCCAGAACCTCGCCGAGAAGGTCGAACTCTATCATAAGGCTGATATCCCGGTTTGTTTCGGCGGTACGCTGGCCGAGGTGGCGATCCTGCAGGGTAAATTGGACGAATTTCGAGATTTGGCACTCTCGCTCGGTTTGTCCCACGTCGAGATCTCCAACGGCGTGATCGATATGTCCATGAAGGAAAAGGCCGGCTATATCCGCGAGCTTTCGAAGGACTTCGTGGTCCTGACCGAAGTGGGCAGCAAGGATTCGGAAAAGATCATCCCGCCGTTTCGCTGGGTCGACATGATTCAGGCCGATCTCGACGCAGGAGCCTGGAAGGTCATCTGCGAAGCTCGAGAGAGCGGAACGGTAGGGCTTTATTTCGGCTCGGGCGAGGCCCGTTCAGGACTCATCGACGAGATTTGCACAAAGATCGATCACGCGGACCTGATTTTCGAAACGCCTCAGAAGGTTCAGCAAATGTACATGGTCAAGAAGCTTGGTTCCGAGGTGAACCTCGGTAATATCGCGACCACGGAGGTGATTCCGCTCGAAACGCTCCGACTCGGACTGCGCGGGGATACAATGGCTGATTTTCACGATGTCGACATCTGGAACAAGCGTCGCGATGCCGAGTTGGCGGCCGAGATCCCGACGCCCGAGCGTCGCGAGCGAAAATCGCGCAAGCCCAAGCTGACACGAATTCGCTGAGGCAGGGGGCGGCCCCAGCGCTCGCCCTCAAGCGATATCGATCACGATCGCTGTGGCGTTGTCGCGCCCGCCGGCCTGCAATGAACTGGCAATCAGTCGGGCCGCTGTCGGTCCGCTGCCTTCATGGTTGGCGAGGAAGGTCCGGATGGCTTCCGGGGGAAGCATGCCGGAGACACCGTCGCTGCAAAGCAGAAAGGTGTCTCCCGCGATCACCTCACTTGCGCCGACGCTGACGCGAACGGCGGGAGAAATTCCCAGAGCGGCCATCAGCTGGTTGGTATGAGGAAGTTCAAGGGGTGTTCTGGGCTGGTCCCGGTAGGGGAAGCCGTATCGGGTATGGTCTGCGGTGAGAAGTTCGAGAGCGCCTTCCCGGCAGCGGTATAGCCGACTGTCGCCAACATGCGCCCAGCAGGCCTCCCCGACATCCGGATCGAGGCTTAGGGCCACAATTGTCGTCCCCATGGATTTTCGACCCACCCTGCCGGAGGCACCTGCGTCGTGGATGGTGGTGTTTGTTTCCTCGATGGCCGCGGTCAGCGCCACAGTATCGAGACGCCCCTTGCGGGATCGGCATCGCCGGGGGATTTCCTCGATGGCCATCTGACTCGCTTTTTCCCCGTGGACGTGGCCGCCCATTCCGTCTGCGACGAGAAAGAGGCCCATTTCGGGGAAGCAGCCCACCGAGTCCTGATTGGATGCGCGGACGTGACCGGTATTGGTTTCAGAGGCGAAATCGACGTTCATGGAGGGGGAATCTCTTGGTTGCTCTCTCTATTTGCCCGATCCGGTATGTTGCTGCAATCTCCGGCTTCCGGCCGGTGCCTCTGGCGAGTGGCAGATGCATGGCTTAGCGTAGGAGACGGAACCCCGGGCTCGGGGGGGAGGGCAGCGATTTGGATCTCGAGAAAATGGAACGCGTGAAGGAAGTTCGGATGACCGCTCCGGGTCGAAAGAGCGGCAAGCCGAGATCGGTAACGATCTGGTTTGTCCGCGAGGATCAATCGATCGGCCTTGGCACGATGGATGATACCCGGGGTTGGGTGCAAAATGCTCTCGCCGCCGACGAGGTCGAGTTGGAGATCGATGCTTGCCGTATGCGAGGGAAGATCCGAGTCGTCGAGGACCCGGAGGTGCACCGGCGTTTGCGCAAGGCGTTCGCGAGAAAGTATTTGCCAGCGAGGTTGCTCTCGTTCGTCGGTGTCGGCCAGCGAACCACTTTCCTCGTTGAGAACCTCGAAGAGTTGGAGGCGGTTTGATGGGCCTGCGGCGGCTGGATGAAGAACTCATTGTGGAAAGAGGTCCGGGTTGAGTGGTCTCGGCCGCATCCTTCTGGTTCGTCATGGCGAGAGCACGGGCAACGTCGAACGCGAATTTTCCCGCGACCCCGACATCGATCTGACGGAGCGGGGTGTCGAGCAGGCCTGCGCAACCGGTCGTCATCTTGCGCGCGAGTTTTCGCCGACCCGGATTGTCGCGAGTCCTTATTTTCGCGCACGTCGCACAGCCGCCCTGATCGGAGACGCACTCTCTGGGGCCTTCGACATTCACATCGAAGAAGATCTGCGGGAGCGTTCGATAGGCGCCTTGGCGGGCCAACCCTATGGTGCGATGGCGGCTCACCCGGATTACGAGCCCGAGCGCTACTGGGCGTGGCGGCCGCCGCAGGGCGAATCGCTCGAGGACGTGCAGGTCCGCGCCGGCGCTGTCCTGCAGAGGGTTGCGGCAGCTTATCCGGGGGAGGACGTGGTGCTGGTCAGCCACGGAGGCACCATGATGGCGCTTTGTGCCCATGTGGAAGGGAGCTTCGAGCGCCCGCGGGTAGCCGGCAACTGCGAAGTTGTGGTGGTCGAGCACTCGGGTGGTCGTGACTTGCGCCTGGTCGCGGCGGCGGGACCCTCGGCTGCCGGGACTGAAGAAACAGGCGGCTGATCGACAGCACCGAGGCTGCGCATCCTCGTCGCTACTGATGGCGCTGGGCGCGATCCCGGGCCCTTTCCAATATTGCCGGATCAACCGGTTCCATACGCGCCATTCCACGCAGCAGCAGGCCGGGCGCAAGCAAGCGCAGCAGGTGTGCCGAGATCAGTTGGGGATTCCCGCGTGGCGCGGTGGTTTCGCGAAGACGCCTTTCAATGACTTCGAGAACCGCTCGCGTGACTGTCGCGGATGGGTATTTATAGCCGGCAAAGCCCGCGGGTTCCTCTTCGGGGCCGGTTTCCCAAATTGGCGTATCGATGGGGCCGGGATTCACGATGCCTGCGTGAATGTCGGTGCCCTCAAGGTCAGACCAGAGTCCGCTGGTGAAAGCATTCAGCGCAGCCTTGGAGGCCGCATAGACGCCCTCGCGGGGAGGGCAGACCTTTGCCGTGAAGCTCGAGACGTTGACGATGGTCCCCTGTCCGGCACGCAGGAAGGCCGGGATGGCCCGCAGAGTGCTGTACATCGGCGCCATGAAGTTCACCTGCATGACTCGCGCGGCCTCGTCGCTGGTGAGGTGGAGGGCCGATTTGTGGCAGGACATCCCCGCGTTGTTGATCAGGATGTCGACACTCCCGAGGCGCGCCTCGGTTTCATCAATGATCTGTTCGGCAAAGGGGCGTTCGGCGAGGTCTCCGGCGATCCAGAACGATTCCGGGGATGTCTGACGGCAAACGGAGACCAGATCCTGCAGCTCCGGTTCTCTGCGAGCGACAGCCACCACCCGGGCCCCTCGTTCGGCCAGAGCGAGAGCGGTGGTATGGCCGATGCCGGAGGAGGCTCCGGTGACGATCGCGACTTGATTCCGGTAGTCCATGGCCCCGATTTACTCCTGAGTGCGCCCTGGAACCAACGAAAATGCACGAATTCGGCTCCATGAGCCCCGGGGCATGGATTCTCGGGCCTCCAGTCAGTAAAGAAATGGAGCGCGGATTCTTGAGGGGGGGCTGGCTTCCCTGAAAATAGGCTCCTCGAAGGAGTTTTTTCAGATGGTCGAAGCAGATTTCGGAGGTTGTATGCGGGTGTCGGAGATGAATCTTGGCTAAATCGCGGCTTACATTCCAGAAGCGGCAGAAGGAACTTGCGCGAATTCGGAAGCGTGAGGACAAGAAAAAGCGGATGGCCGAGCGGCGTCCGGAACCCGGGGAAGAGGGCGAGGAGCGGGCCAAGGGCCCACAGATCGCCAGCACCGAGGACCTGGTTGGTCTCGGGCTTGCCGAACCGGAAGAAGTCGAAACAGAGGAAGAAGACAGCCCGGAAGGCTCGGATCGGGGCTGACGGCACCGCGTCGGGCAGGTCCATGAGCGCCGAGAATTCCGATATCACGATTGCCCCTCGCCCGGATGGGTTCGGAGCGGTGGTGCGCGGCGTGAATCTCGGGGCGGAGCTCTCGGATCAGGACGTGCGCCGAATCCGTCAGGCCTGGGCAGAGCATGGAGTGCTGGTCTTCCCGGACCAGCCCCTCGACCATGCGGGGTTGGAGCGCTTCAGCAATTCGATCGGGCCCTACGGTCATGACCCGTATCTGGAGGCGTTGGGCGATCATCCTCATATTGTTGAACTCGCGCGCGAACGTGACGAGAAGTCCTACGTGTTCGGTGCCGCGTGGCACTCGGACTGGAGCTTTCAGGCTGCGCCGCCTTCGGCCACCATTCTGCACGCCAAGACAGTGCCGCCGGTTGGCGGTGACACGCTCTTTGCGGATACCGCGGCAGCATT
>DLYX01000273.1 GCA_003447545.1 Deltaproteobacteria bacterium
GCTGTTCGGAGGGCTTGGGCAAGCCGAGGCCTTCGAGGTGGTTTGCGAAAGCGGAGCGGCTCATGAGCGCTCCGCGGAAGGGGTCCACGATGGTATCACCGTGCCGCACCAGAAAGTGCCCCGGAGCATTGACGCCTGCGGCGTCTTCGCCGAGGCGTATCGCGAGTGCGAGATAGATCAACGAAAGGGTGATCGGAATGCCGCGTCTGCGATCAATGACCTGATCGAGACAGCTGTTTCGAGCATCGTAGTAGTTCTGGTCATCGCCCCGGAATTTAAGATGATCCCGAACCATTCCGAGCAGGCCCGGAGCATCTACCCGCGAAATGGTCCTTTGCGCGTCCGCCGCGGTACGGTCCAACCAGCCCAGATAGTCATTGATTGGCAGATCAGGTGTTTCCAGAACAGAAATCCAGAGGGCGCCCTCCGCAAGATCGGCGCCTGCGTCTTTGCTGATGCGCAGAAGTTCTTGTCGAACTCGGTCCAGCTCTTGCGGCTCAGCCATGCCTGAATTGTAGCATTCTCCGCAGGACTGCGACAGGCGGTTTTGGCTCGGATCGGAGGGTTGGAAAGCTGACGGGCTATCGTCTACGCTGGAGGAGCGGTCTATTGTCGGACCGGGAGCTTTTTATGGCACAACTCAAAGGTCCTCTGGTTTCGCTGATCTCTGCAATCGAGGGGGCAGATCCCCTCGTGATCCTCCCGCATGACAATCCGGATCCGGATGCCCTCGCGAGCGCATCAGCATTGCAATATATTCTCTCCCAACTCGGAATTTGCGATTCGATCATTGCACTGGGCGGCATTATCGGTCGAGCCGAGAATCGAGCGATGGTGAAATACCTGAACATCTCGCTCACACCCGTGCGAGAGATTGATTTTTATCGACGGCCGAGGATTGTCCTGGTCGATACCCAGCCGGGGCGGGCAAACAACTCTCTTCCCGACGATGTTCTGGCAGCGGCGATTATCGACCATCACCCGGCCTACGCCGAGAATCCGGACGTCGGCTATGTCGACCTTCGCGACAACTACGGGGCGACCTCGACGATCCTCACCGAGTATCTTCGTGATTCGGATGTCACGGTCGAGAGCAAGATCGCAACGGCTCTCTTCTACGGGATCAATGCCGAGACTCAGGATCTTGGGCGGGAATCGACCGAAGCTGACTTTGCTGCGAGTCACTTCCTCTACCCCTACGCGAACAAGCGACGCCTGGGAAAAATTGAAAACGCCCGAGTTCCACGAGAGTATTTTCGCGCTTTTCGCGATGCCATCGCGAAAGCGCAGATCTATGGAAATCTTGTGGTCTCGGACGTGGGGGATGTGCGTTACCCGGATATGGTCGCCGAGATGGCGGACTTTCTCCTTCGCCTCGATGAGGTGGAGTGGGCGGTCGCGATGGGTTCGTTCGGCTCGAATCTCTATGTGTCGCTGCGAACCACGGACCGAGAGGCAAATGCGGGCGAAGTTTTGCAAAAGGTCCTCGGTAGTCGATCTGCGGGTGGCCATGATATGATTGCGGGCGGGCGCGTTTCGATCGACGGGGTGGGCCTTGAGCGTGAGAAGGTAGCGTTGAGAGTCAAGGAGCGTTTGCTCAAACGAATCGGGGTCGAAACAACCGAAGGCCTGGGCCTGGTTTAGGACGCTTCTTCCTGCAGGCACGCTTCGGCTTCCTCGACGACCAGCGGAACTTCATCGCGCAGCATTTTTTCCAGAAGGGATCGGCGCCGAATCGGCTCCCCCTGGATTTGCCCGACTGCCCATGTCGCATGGGTTCGGACCAAGTCGGAGGGATCTTGCAGGGCGCGGCCGAGGGAATGCAGAATTTCGGGATTCGCCGTATTCCCCGCAACGATGGCGGCGTTGCGCTTGAGTCGCTCCGGTCCCGTGCGTTCGAGTGGAGTCCCGGCAAACCTCCGCGTAAAATCTTCCTCGTCCATCGCGAGAATCGCATCGAGTCGTGGATGTAGCTCCGGGTTGAAATCTCCCTCGTCATTCCAGGGGCATGCGATCTGGCATAGGTCGCATCCGAATAGCCACTCCCCCATTTTTGGGCGCAGGTGTCTTTCGACTACGCCTTTATGCTCGATGGTCAGGTAGGAGATGCAAAGGCGTGGGTCGAGGTCGTATGGCCCTCGAATAGCGTCCGTCGGGCAACTGTCGATACATCGTCGGCAAGTCCCACAGTGGTTGGGCGAGGCCTTGTCAGGTTCGAGTTCGACCTCGAGCAGAATCTCGCCGAGAAATCCCCAGGAGCCGGATTCTCGATCGAGCGTAAGGGTATGCTTGCCCGTCCAACCAACCCCGGCCCGTTCGGCCCACTCGTGCTCGAAGATCGGGCCTGTGTCGACGTAGGTGCGACTCTGGCTGTCCGGTAGAAGAACGGCGATTTCCGTAGCCCACCTCTTCAGCAGCGCATCCATTTCGAGGTGGTAGTCCCGACCAACCGCGTATGCGGCGATGCGTCCACGCATTTCCTTTCGCCAGGGGGCGGGGGCGGAACGCGCGGGTGGAGCATAGGGGTAGGAGGCCGAAAGAACGCTTCGCGCCCAGGGGAAGCGAGAGTGGGGATCGAGCCGAGCTTTCTTGTGGTGCTCGAGAAATCGCATATCTCCCGCCCGTCCATCCGCGAGCCAGTCATTGAAATACGCATCACGGTCGAGGGGAGCGAGGCGGGCCACGCCCGGATTTCGAAACCCGAGAGCCTCGCCGCAGCTGAGAATTCTCTTTTTGAGTTCGGCCCCGCGCACGGGTCGAGAAGTAGCAGAAACCGCACGGAATCTCGCAGGGCGGAAAACGTTCCGGATCGTCAATTTAATGACGATAGGTATTTTCGCGTCGCCGGGGCGTCACTTCTATCCCGCCATTAATTTGGCAGAATCCGAGGATGCCCGAGAAGTGCCTTGGTCAAGTCTGCGAAATCACAGCACTTTAATCTCGTCGAGCAAAAAACGTCCGGCATGAGGTTTAACGGCACGGAGGTTGCAAAACCTTAGCGCAGACAATCAACGCCGCCCCGGGGGGGGACAGGCTGGAAGGGTTCGCTATGGAAATCGCAACGAGAGAGCAGCAATCAAAAGACACAAAGGGGACCTTGGGGGTGCGACGCGCGAGGCGGTCCGTGGGGGCGGATCGCTATCGCGCCGGCCGGGGCAGCCGTCACCATCTCTCCGAAGGCGAGATGGTGCAAAACAATCTCCCGCTCGTACGGCAGATTGTGAAGCAAGTCGCAGGCATGCTGCCTTCGTCGGTCGAGCATGACGAAGTGATGAGCTGGGCGACGCAGGGCCTCCTCGATGCGATTCGAAAATTTGATCCGGAAGCGGGAACTGCTTTCTCGACCTACGCTCGAATTCGCGTCCGGGGTGCCATCCTCGACGAGTTGCGGTGCCTGGATTGGGCTTCGCGGACTGCCCGGCAGAAGGCGAATCATCTGCGACGAACCGTTCAGACCTTGCAGCATAAGTTGGGTCGAGATGCGGGACAGGAGGAAGTCGCGGAAGCGCTCGGGGTCTCGATCGAAAAATATCATCAGATGCGTGGCGAGGCCTCCGAGTTGAAGCTTCTTTCACTCGAAGATGTTTCGCCCGGGCGAAACGATGACAACTTGAGCTTCGAAGAGTTCCTGCCCGCACAGCACGGCGACCCAATGGCGATGCTTCTCGCACGAGAGAAAAGAGATGCGTTGCAAGCCGCGATCGAGCAACTGCCCGGCAAGGAGCGTCTGGTCCTGCCCTTGTATTATCGGTCCGAGCTCACCATGAAGGAAGTTGGTGATCGGCTTGGGATTACCGAGTCTCGGGTATCCCAGCTGCACACGAAAGCACTTTCTCGATTGCGGGGCGTTCTCTCCCCTCAGCCGACGTCCCCGGCTTTCAGCTGAAGTTCCAAAGCCTGGGCCCTCGCGAAGTCAGCTGCATCATTGATATTGAGAAAGCTGTTCAGCGCAGGGTCCCAGCGCCGAAGGTCCTCGGCCGCGATTTCCTGAAACGCCGCGCGGCGCAGGCTGCGACGGGGACTGGACTCCCCGTCGTCAAGGGCTTGGCGGAAACAGGACAGCATCGGCGCTGTTCGATAGGCGGCCGTCAGCGGTTGTGCGCAGCTATCGACCCGAGGCACCATGGCATCCGTTTGGGGTTCGGCTCCCAGGGCGTCAATCAGGCCGCCGATCAGCACGGGGGCCAGAAATGGTGAGTCGCCTGCAGCCACAAAGGCGATGGCATTGCCGGCTTCGGCGAGACCGGTCACAATCCCCGGTAGAGGACCACGGTGGGCCTGCGCGTCGTGAAGAACCCTCAGCGAGGGAGTGCGCGGTAGTTCGGCGAGTGCTTCTTCGACTCCATCGGGAGTACCTGCCGGAGCCGCGATCACCAAAACTTCGCGGCAAGATGCGAGCAAGGCCTGCGTTGTGTGGACGAGCACGCTTCGGTCTCCGAGTTTCAGGGACATCTTGGGTTGTCCCATGCGTGAGGACCGGCCCCCGGCCAGAATGATACCGGTGCAGTTTCGCCGCATCGTCATTATCGGACGCCCACAACGCTGAGCAGTCTTTTCTCTGTCAGGCACCAATCGACCGCTTGGTCGTGTGGTTCGAGCGGAAGATGATTCGTCAGGGCTTCCTCATGGCAGAGGCCGAAGATCAGCCAACCCGCTGCCCGAAGATCGCTCAGAGCGCGATCATAGAATCCGCCACCGCGACCGAGGCGGCCCCCTGCGGGGGTGAGTGCGACGCAAGGCACGAGAACAATCGCCGGTGTGCTGATCTCGGGGATCGGAACAGCGGAGCCGGTGGGCTCGGAGATTCCTGCAGGCCCGCTGGGCTCCAAGGCGCCCTCCGGAGCAAATTCCAGAGAGCTATCTGGTCCTGTGCGGGGCAGCAGAATCTGGATGCCTGCGTCCCGGAAGAGCTCGAGGGCCGGCGCCGGGTCGAGCTCTCCGTCCTGTGCCACATATGCTGCGATTGTTCTGAAATCTCTTATCTCAATGTTTTTATTGAGAATTTCAGCGACGTTTCTTCCGGCTGCCCTCTGCGCGGGCCCGGTGAGGGTGCGCCTTCGTTCGCGGAGAGTGCGCCGTTTAAGGGCTTTTTGAGAAGCTGCCGAAGACTCCATAGGTCGCTTGTAACCTCGACCGCCCGACTGTTACAGCACAGGAACTAATTCGCACCCCGGTGGGTGCGATTCCTTAAGGAGGAAGCGCCTTCATGGCCCTCGAGAATTATCTATTTACTTCAGAATCCGTGTCCGAGGGACACCCGGACAAAATGTGCGATCAGATCTCTGACGCCGTGGTTGACGCGATCATTGAACAGGATCCGAAAGCTCGCATTGCCTGCGAGGTGATGGTCAAGACGGGAATGGCCGTCGTCGCTGGTGAGATCACGACCAACGCGACCCTTTCCTATCCAGAAATCGTGCGCGCCACGATCAAGGATATCGGCTACACGTCTTCCGAGATGGGTTTCGACTACGAGACCTGTGCGGTTTTGACAGCGATCGACCGACAGTCGCCCGACATCAACCAGGGCGTGGATCGTGACAACGAAGAAGATCAGGGTGCCGGCGATCAGGGCTTGATGTTTGGCTTTGCCTGCAACGACACGCCTGAATTCATGCCCTTGCCGATCGCGCTCTCGCATCGCCTGGTGAAATATCTGGCCGAGGTACGCAAGGATGGACAATACAAATTCTTGCGTCCCGACTCCAAATCTCAGGTCACCGTTCAATATGAGAACGGTCGCCCCAAGGCAGTCAAGACCGTTGTGATCTCGACGCAACACGACCCGGACGTCACCAACGAGACACTACGCGAGGCGATGATCGAAGGCGTGATCAAGAAAGTCATTCCGGCCGAGTTGCTGGCCTCCGATGTGGAATATCATATCAACCCGACGGGGCGTTTTGTCGTCGGGGGTCCGATGGGCGATTGCGGTCTTACCGGTCGCAAGATCATCGTGGACACTTACGGCGGCTACGGTCGTCATGGTGGCGGCGCGTTCTCGGGCAAGGATCCCTCCAAGGTGGACCGCAGTGCCGCGTATATGGGTCGCTACATGGCCAAGAATGTGGTGGCCGCCGGCCTGGCCGATAAATGTGAAGTCCAGATCGCCTATGCGATCGGGGTTGCTCGTCCGCTTTCGGTTTTGGTCGACACATTCGGTACGGGCACAGTCGACGACGCCAAGATCGCCGCCGCACTGGATACGGTGCTGGACCTTCGCCCGATCTCGATTATCCGCAAGCTGGACCTGCTGCGACCGATCTATCGAAAGACGGCCGCCTATGGCCACTTCGGTCAGGCGCCAGAGGGTGGGTTCTTTCCCTGGGAAAAAGAAGACGAGGTCGAAGCACTGAAAAGCGCCTGCGGCGTCTGAAGGCTCGATCGATGGATGATTGGCCCCGCTGATCGACCCCGAGGGTTGGTTGGCGGGGCTTTTTTTGCCCGCTTGTCGTCGGCCCTTCGGACTCAGTGGTGCAGGACGTTTTGCGGGGCGATCGTGATTCCGCCGACGGCTTCCGCGAAATGGCTGAACTCTTCGTCGCTCATATAGAGATCGAGTCCGTGGTCAAAGAAGGAGACCATCATGTTCGCGCGGCCTTCTTCGTCGATGAAGCGCAGGATCCGAAAACACTCACATTCGTAAAGCAGGTCTTCTTCTTCTCGTTCGGTCATTCCTCTAGTCTCCCGCGATTGCTCTAACGGAAACCAATCTCTTTCGCAGTCTGCCCGGTCTCCGGTCCCGAGGACATGGTCAGAGCGCCCTTGCCGGGTTATCCTGCATGAAAGTGAGCCAATCCGCACAGATTCGAGGGGGGGAGGAGTCCGATATTGCCTGGATTCTCGACCTCGGTGACGAGCTTTTTCAACATTTGGGGGATTATCGCGAGATTCTCGGGCATTGGATGGAGCTACCGCGGACCAAGTTGCTGATTGCCGAGATCGCCGGAGAAAGAGCCGGATTCGCCCTGATGGCACCGGGCAGGAGCATCGGATTCCTTTGGCGTCCGTGGGCGGAGCTGGTCGGGATCGGGATGCAGGAAACGCATCGCCGCTTGGGTGTCGGCCAGCAGCTTCTCGAGGCAGCGATTGACGTTGCGGTCGATTGGCGGGCTCGAGAAATCCGCCTGCATACGGCAGCCGGGAATCTGGCTGGGCAATCGTTTTTTCAGCGGCACGGTTTTCGTCAGGTGTCCGCGGATGGCTCTGTGTACCCCTCCGGCGAAGTAGCGGTATCGATGGTCCGCTCGCTGGCCGATGTCCCGGATCACTCAGCCGAGGAGGCCAACAGACCGAGGTAGCTTGTGGCGATGAATTCCCGCTGGTCCAGCGACAGGAGGCGCAAAACGGCCTCCAACTGCATGCGGCCCTCTGCGGCCTGCTCCGCTTCCACCTCGACTTCGACAAACCACCCGAGGCCGACAACGTTATCGAGGCAGATGAGTGCCGGGGAGGGAGCCGCGATCCGCCATTGCTCCCTCGTCTTCGTCACCCGAGCGACCTCCTGATAGCCGAGAGCCACCAGCAGCCGAGTGGCAGTGTCGCAATCGGTATCCAGTCCGAATTCGATTTCCTCGCGAGTTTTCAGAGGAGGGTCGAGTTTTGGACCTTTCCAAGTGATGGCTAGTCGGGAGTCAAGTCTCAGCCGCAGGGCTTCATCCCGGGCCTTCAGGTCCCGGTCCGGATGAGAGAAGTAAAGATCTTCCTGCTCCAGAGTGGTCGGGGTATCGACGGTAAGCGCGGGAAGTTGCCGGCGAAGTTCTTCGAGCCCTTGTTCGTCAAGTCGTATCTTGACCTCGACTTCAAGCATCCGCTTGGCCAATACTGCGTCGCAGATTGCGGACCGCCGATTCGTCGGCGTTGCGGATTGGGTAGCGATCCCCGGTGCTATGGTTGGCGATGCGTGCCCCTTCAAAGTCGACGCGAAGTTGATCGCCGGTGCGTACCCCGAGGGCTTCCGTGATGCGGGCGACGCGCAGGCCGATATTGAGAGCATGGGCCTCGAAGTTCGGGTCAAATTGGTTTGCCACGATAGCGCCGATTCCGAGATCGATCAGGGCTTGAACGGGTCGCTCATCGCTGGTTCCCGTGCCGAAGGTTCCGGCAACGAGAATATCGTTCCGAGCAAATCTCTTCGCCAGTTCGGGATCGACGGCGTGCAGGACTTCCGAGGCGCTATTCCCGATCAATTCAATCGGCACATCGAGTCCGAGTGCCCACGCATCGCCGCTCAGGATGGGAATCCAGCTTTTGGGGTCCTCGACCATGGAGATCTTTCTAGCCGTATCGCGCGCGGTCTGCACGAAGGGGACTTTCGCCGAGGAAATCATTAAGAACCAGAGCATGAAGATTTTGGTCACCAACGATGACGGAGTTCGGGCGCCCGGGATCGCGGCACTCGCCGATGCGCTGGATAGGCTTGGCGAGGTCGAGGTGGTCGGTCCGTCCGAGGGGCAGAGCGGAGCTGGCCATGGAATCACCTTTTTGGAGCCTCTGACCGCCGAGCGTGTTTCGATCGGTGCGTCGCGGCAAGCGTGGAGCGTGGCCGGGACGCCCGCGGACTGCGTCAAGCTGGGGATCAACGAATTACTTCCGAGCGCCCCGGACCTCGTGGTGAGCGGCATCAATGCGGGCGCGAATCGCGGCGTGGATGTGCTCTACTCCGGTACGGTAGCCGCTGCCGCGGAGGCCGCATTGATGGGAATCCCGTCGGTGGCGGTTTCGTTGGAGGCGGCGGACACCTTTGACTTCAAGGGTGCGGGTGCATGGGCGCTGCGGGTTGTGGCCCCGGTCCTGCCTCTCGGCATGCCCAAAGGCACGATGCTCAATATCAACGTTCCTGCGGCGAGTCGGGTCGAAGCTCGCGGAATTCGGTTGGTGCCTCAGAGTCTGCTGGCGTGGGAGGATTCCTATCAGCGACGCCAGGATCCGCGCGGGCGGGATTATTATTGGCTCAGCGGAGCCGTCCCGGCTCCGGATACGGGAAATCTTACCGATTTACGGGCTCTGGAAGAGGGCTGGGTGACGGTAACGCCGCTGCAATTCGACCTCACGGACCACGCTCGGATGAATGTCTGGCGGGATCTGTGGACCATTTGAAGGGGCTTTGCGTTGCCGACGTCGCAGCGCACCTGTAGGTCACGGGAGGACTGTCGCATTTCAGGGCAGGGATCTACACACGGACAGGGGTTTTTTGATGAGTCTGGACGAGACAAAGCCGATCGAACTAGCCGATATGGGGGATTGGCGCCCCGACCGCAGTTGCGGCACGCTGCGCTCCGACCAGATCGGGGAAGAGCAAACGCTTGTTGGCTGGGTGGATGTCCGTCGAGATCATGGCGGGATTGTCTTCATCGATCTCCGTGACCGCACCGGTGTGGTGCAATTGGTGCTGGACCCGGACGATAGCCCCGAAGCTCACGAGCGAGCGCATCATGTGCGTCACGAATATGTGGTCGCGGCGCGCGGCAAGATCGCCCGGCGTCCGGACGAGACGCTGAACCCCTCCTTGCCGACCGGCGAAGTCGAATTACGGGTCGAAGAACTGCGGGTTCTCTCCTCGGCACATCCGCTCCCCTTTCCGATTAATGAAGGTGCGGAAGTCGGGGATGCCGTGCGCTTCCGCCACCGTTATCTCGACTTGCGCCGGAATCGTTTGCGCGAGAATCTGCAACGCAGGCACCAAGTCACATCCTCGGTTCGTCGCTACCTCGATGATCTCGGATATATCGATGTCGAGACACCGATTCTGACACGATCCACGCCGGAAGGCGCTCGCGATTATATCGTGCCCAGTCGGGTGAATCCCGGGCAGGTCTACGCGTTGCCGCAGTCCCCCCAAATTTTCAAGCAAATCCTCATGGTCGCGGGCTTTGAGCGCTATTACCAGATCGTAAAGTGCTTTCGTGATGAGGATCTGCGCGCGGACCGGCAACCTGAATTCACGCAGATCGATATCGAAGCATCTTTTGTCGGCGAAGAAGAAATTTTGCAGATGACCGAGGGACTTCTGCGCAAGGGTGGTGCGGCGATGGGGGTCGAGGTTCCCGAAACGCCCTTCCCGAGAATGACTTATGACGAGGCGACCCACCGTTTCGGCACCGACCGCCCGGATACCCGCTACACTCTGGAGCTTGTCGAACTGACGGAGATCATGGGCAGCAGTGAGGCCCGCGTGCTCGCTCAGGCGGTCAAAAAGGGCGGAATCGTCGGCGGGATCGTTGCTGAGGACGGCGACAAGCTCAGTCGTCGCGAGCTTGATGAGCTGGTTTCGTGGGCACCTTCGGTGGGGGCCAAGGGCCTCGCGTGGATTCGCAAGACAGCTGACGGTTGGCAATCGCCTCTGGCCAAATTCTTCAGCGAGGGCGAGCGGGCCGCGATCGAGGA
>DLYX01000599.1 GCA_003447545.1 Deltaproteobacteria bacterium
TCCCGCCGACGTGCGCGCCGCTCTCGCCGACCCATCGATCATTCCGTTCCCGCAAGGCATGCTGCCTCCGGCGAAAATACGCGAGTATCTCGGGCCAAGCCCCACCAGAGCTGCGCTCCGATTGGAGCCGGGGGCGATCAGCGACCCGATTCGAGGTGGCTCGGCCTACTACGTCCTCCGCATGGTCGATGCGCAACCCGGGATCCAACCGCCCCTGTCCGAGGTCGAAAAAGAAGTTCGCACCGAGATGCAGAGGCGTGCCGGAGATACCGCCCTTCGCTCCTATCTGGATGATCTGCGCGAACGTGGAACCGTTCGCTTGTCCCCCCCCGGGGAGGCAGGCGGTTGAAAACCATCACTTTCCGGGCGGCCGCCCTGCTGACGGCCTGCCTCCTGCTGCTGCTCGCGTTGCCGGCCGGGGCCGACGCGCATACCAAAAGCACGTCGTATTCCCGATGGAACCTGGCGCAAGAGGCTCCGGGAGAGGTCCGAACCGCCGCCGTTCAGGTGCGACTCCCGCTTCTGGAACTGACGCGGTTTCCCAACGGGCACGATTGGCCCGGGTATTTGCAATCCAATCTGCGCTTGAGTGCCGGCAGCGAAGCGTGCACCGCCAGTCGACCCGTACGGCAGGCGCAAGCCCCCATCGGTTGGGCCATTTTTCGATGGAAAGTCACGTGCCCGGCCGTCGGGCCGCTGACCTTGCGCAGCGATATCCTCGGTGACGTTCTGAGTTCCCACCTTCACTTCGCTCGGGTCGCCAACGCCACCGGCGAGATTCGAGAACGCGTGCTCGTTGCGGGAACTCCGGAGTGGGCGATCGACGCCCCTGAAGGACAGGTCGCGGAGGAAACTCTGAAAACGACCCTGCCCGGCTACGCCATCCTGGGAATGGAGCATATACTCAGCGGCTGGGATCATCTGGCATTTGTGCTGGCTCTTCTGCTCCTGGCCTCATCCTTGCGGGAGGTCGCCACTCTCGTAACCGCCTTCACCGTAGCCCATAGCATCACGCTGGGGTTGGCCGTTCTGGGGCTCTACCGGCCGGAGCCGATCTCCATCGAAGTTCTGATCGGCTTCTCGATCGCCTTGGTAGCCATCGAAAACTCGTGGCTGATGAGTGGTCGTGGAAACGCCATACCCATCGCGATGGTGGGCATCCTGGGGGTGAGTGCGCTTGCCGCTGTTTCCGGGAGTGGCCAGCTCAGTGCATTGACGTGGGTTGGCTTGGGGGTTTTCTCCTGGTGTCACTTCCAGCTTCTCGAGGTCCACCAGCGGCCCGCCCGGCTGCGGGCACTGGTCGCCTTTGCTTTCGGACTGGCTCATGGTTTTGGTTTTGCCGGTATCTTGATGGAAATTGACCTGCCTGTGCAGCGATTGCTCCCCGCCCTCTTCGGCTTCAATATCGGCGTCGAGCTGGGGCAACTACTGGTCGTCTTGCTGGTCTGGCCCCTTCTCCGCCTTCTCGCGCAGGTCCACGAGGGACTTTGGTACCGTTGGCTGGCCGAAATCGGTTCAGCAGCGATTGCCGGTCTTGGAATCTACTGGGTTGTGCTACGAAACTGGGGCTGATGAAGGTACATTTGGTCGACGGAACCTACGAGTTGTTTCGGCACTTTTTCGCGGTGCCCTCTCACGCGGACAAAAGCGGAGCCGATGTGGGCGCCCTGCGCGGCGTCCTGGGCACTGTGCTTTCCCTTCTGGAAAAAGGTGCCACCCATATCGGTGTCGCGACCGATCATGTGGTCGAGTCGTTTCGCAATGACCTCTATGATGGCTACAAATCCGGCGAGGGGATCGATCCCGATCTCTTCGGGCAGTTTCATCCCCTCGAAGATGCTCTCGAAGCTCTCGGCGTCACCGTGTGGCGCATGAAGGAATTTGAAGCCGATGATGGACTGGCCAGCGCCTCCGCGCTGGCCTGGGCCGAGCCCGATGTCGAGCAAATTCTGCTGCTCACCCCGGACAAGGATCTTGCTCAATGCGTTCAAGGTAATCGCGTGGTCATGGTCGACAGACGCAAGGATCTCATTCTGGATGAAGATGGCGTGCGAGAAAAATTCGGTGTCTCCCCCGCCTCGATCCCCGACTATCTCGCCTTGATGGGGGATAGCGCCGATGGATTTCCGGGATTGAAAGGCTGGGGCGCAAAATCCGCTGCGACAATTCTGGCGCGCTGGATCGCGCTGGAGGAAATTCCCGCGAACGAAGACGACTGGGATGTCAAAATACGCGGCGCCAAGCGACTCGCCGAATCTTTGCAGCAGGGCCGCGAGGACGCCGCGCTCTTCAAGGACCTCGCGACTCTGCGCACCTCCGCGGATATCGGGGAGTCACCCCATCAGTGGAGGTGGCTAGGCCCAACCCCCGCCTTTACGTCCGTCTGCGAACATCTGCGCGCCAACCATATCGCCGAGCGCGCTGCACGCCTCGCCGAGAACCTCTAGATCTCGACCTGAGCCCCGAGTTCGACAACTCGATTAGGTGGAAGCCCGAAATAATCGGTCGCCGTCGGAGCGTTACGCAAAAGAATGCGGAAAAGATTCTTGCGCCACATCGCCATACCCGAACGCCCTGTCGAAAAAAGGCTCTGCCGCCCCAGGAAAAATGTCGTATTCGAAAAATCGATCACGCATCCTTGAAGCGCGCAAAATTCCGCTACTCGCTCCATCCGCGGTTGCTCCATGAAACCCAGTTGGAAGACAATCCGCACAAAGCCTCCGCTCAGTTCCTCGATCACAACCTTGTCCGGGCCAGTCACTTCCGGTCGCCGGCGCTGCACGAACGAAAGCAGCAGGACACGCTCATGCAAAACCTTGTTGTGCTTGAGGTGATGCAGGAGGACCGCAGGAGTTCCCTCCGGGTTCGAGGTCATGACGAGAGCGGTTCCCCTGACCCGATGAGGTTGGCTGTTCTCCACGTCGCCAAGAAATAGATCGAGAGGTAGTTCTGCACTTCCGAGAACCCGACGAACCTCATCGCGGCCACGTTTCCATGTCGTCATGATCGTGAAGAGCACTCCGCCGATCACCAGAGGGAACCATCCGCCCTCAAAAAACTTGAGCAGATTGGCCGCGAGGAATGTCAGATCAAAAATCAGGAAAAGAGCGACGGGAAGACCCGCCTGCAAGCGAGACCATTTCCACTTTTCTCGGGCGACTGCGTAGAAGATGATCGAGGTGATCGTCATGGTCCCCATCACCGTCATTCCGTAGGCCTCTGCCAGCTCGCTCGACTCACCAAATCCGATCACGAGACAGATGCAGAGAACCATAAGAGCCCGGTTGACGGGGGGAATATAGATCTGCCCCTCCGAGTCTCCGGATGTATGAACAATGGCGAACCGCGGCGTATAGCCCAACTGCACAGCTGCCTGAGTCAGCGAGAAAGCTCCCGAAATCAGGGCCTGGGAAGCAATGATGGCAGCGGCTGTTGCCAAGACGACCAGTGGGTAGAGACCCCAGTCCGGAGCCATCTGGAAAAATGGGTTCTCCAGACTCGCACCGTGTTCCAGCAATAAAACCCCCTGACCGAAATAGTTCAGCAGCAGACCCGGCAGCACAACCGTGTACCAGGCGATACGAATCGGTCGCGGTCCGAAATGCCCCATATCGGCATAGAGCGCCTCGCCCCCTGTGATCACCAGGACGACCGAACCCAGCACGAGGAAGCCGATCCCGCCGGACTGGAAGAGGAACTCCACACCATAGAGAGGATTGATCGCCCCGAGCACGATGAGGCCATCGGCGCCATCGCCAAAAATTCGGAGTGCCCCGAGAATACCAATGGTCGAAAACCACACCAGCATGATGGGACCGAAAACCCGGGCAATACCCGCCGTCCCTCGGCTCTGGACCGAGAACAAACCGATCAAAATGCCCACCGTGATCGGAATAATGAAAGGTTCGAATGCCGGGGTGGCCACACTCAGACCTTCGACAGCAGACAGGACCGAAATCGCCGGTGTAATCACGCCTTCCCCATAAAGCAGCGCCGCCCCAAACAGCCCCAACATCAAAAGTCCGCGTCGCGATCTCGGCGCGCCGCGATCGGCAGCACCTGCACGCGTCAGGGAGAGCAAGGCGAGAATACCTCCTTCGCCATGATTATCCGCACGCATGACAAAGGTGAGATACTTGGCCGAGATGACGCAGATCAGGGACCAGAGCATCAGGGATAGAACACCCAGAACATTGGCCTCATCAATCGGTATTCCGTAGTGGCCAAGAAAGCATTCGCGCAAAGCGTAGAGGGGGGATGTCCCGATATCGCCGTAAACCACACCCAAAGCGCCCAGCGACAACGCCGCGAGAGGACCGTCTGAATGCGGTGGGTCGGAGTTTTGACCGGCTGCTGCCGTCAGCGAAGGTGTTGAATCACTCATGCGGAACCTCTGGCAGTCGGAGCCATATCCCGACGTGGCAATGCGTCCAACCGCAACAAAGCAGCCTCAAGCTCGGCAACCGGACTCGAAAGCCCTAGCACTTGATGCCTTAGAACATTCCCCGGCGATGCCTCCCACTGTCCTCGACTTTGCTTGACGAGATCAATCAGAGCGTCTCGATCGATGGAGGATCCCTCATGCAGTCGCAGCGAGAGAGTGTCTCCGCGCAAGCGAGCCTCGCTCACAGACATATCCTTCATTCGGCGGCGCAATTCCATCACGTCCAGCAATGAGTCCACAATTGGCGGGATAGGTCCATAGCGGTCCTCCAATTCCTCTGCGAGGACTCCGCGATCGCCGCTCTCCCGCAGAGCGGCGAGACGTTTGTACCAGACCAGACGCTGGTTGACGTCTTCCATATAGGTGTCCGGGATATAAACGCTGGCGCCAATCTGGATTTCCGGCTCGATCGTCTCTTCGACCACCTCGCCGCGAAGCTCGCGGACCGCATCTTCCATCATGCTGGTATAAAGTTCGAAACCAACCTCGGTAATGTGGCCGCTCTGTTGTTTCCCGAGCAAATTCCCCGCACCGCGGATCTCCAGATCATGTGCGGCAATTTTGAAACCACCGCCGAGCTCGTCCAGTTCCCGCAGAACTTGAAGTCGCTTCTGCGCCTCCCTCGTCAGAACACGCTCGGGAGGCACGAGAAGATAGGCATAGGCTCGCGCCGGTGAGCGCCCGACCCGGCCCCGCAGCTGATAGAGTTGGGCGAGACCAAAGGTATCTGCTCGATCGATAAAAATCGTGTTGGCATTGGGAATATCCAGGCCCGACTCCACAATCGCGGTACAGAGAAGAATATCGAATTCATGCTCCATGAAGCCCAACATGACGCGCTCGAGAGCGTGCGTCTTCATTTGTCCGTGCCCCACACGGATCTTTGCTTCCGGAACGATCGAGCGAAGCCGATCATGCAGCGCCTCGATGGTCTGGACGCGATTGTGGACGAAGAAGACTTGCCCCCCGCGGTGCAGTTCCCGCAGCACCGCATCTCGAATTACATGATCGTCCGACCGGCTTACGTAGGTGCGAATCGCCTGCCGATCTACAGGAGGTGTCTCGATTACCGAAAGATTCCGGATTCCCGAGAGCGACATTTCCAAAGTTCGAGGGATTGGCGTCGCAGTCAGCGTCAGCACGTCGACCAGCTGTCGCATTTGCTTGATTCGCTCCTTGTCCCGGACACCGAAGCGGTGTTCTTCATCGACCACCAGCAGTCCAAGGTTCGCGAATTCCACATCCCCCGAAAGCAATCGATGCGTGCCGACAACAACATCGACGCGGCCAGTTCGAATCGCTGCGACAGTCTCCAGGTTTTCCTTCCGACTCCGGAAACTGGACATCGTCTCGATCTCGACAGGATACCCCTCAAACCGCTTGCGGAAGGATTCCGTATGCTGCTGTGCAAGCACTGTCGTGGGCACCAATACCGCGACTTGTTTGCCGGCCATCGCGACCGCAAAAGCTGCGCGCATTGCAACTTCCGTCTTGCCATAGCCCACATCACCGCACACCAACCGGTCCATCGGCTTGGAACTTCCCAGATCTCCGAGAACCTCTTCGATCGCGCGTTCCTGATCGGGTGTTTCTTCGAAGGGAAACCTTGCGGCAAATTCCTGAAAATAAGGGTCGCCCGTCGAGAAAGCGTAGCCCGCACTACGCTGCCGCGTCGAGTAGAGTGCGAGCAATTCTCGGGTCATCGAGAGAATCGACTCTTTGGTTTTCTGCTTGATCTTCTCCCAATTGCCCGAGCCAAGCTTGGCCAATTCCGGACGAGCCCCGTCTCCCCCGACATATTTCTGAACGAGATTTACGCGATCGACCGGCAGGTAGAGCTTGTCGCCTCCGTGGTACTCAAGATGAAGATAATCGCCCTCGCTACCCGCTACCGAAAGGTGCGTCAGTCCGTGATAGCGACCGATGCCATTATCCAGATGCACGATGAAATCGCCCGGTTTCAATTCCGCTAACGACTTCATGACCTGATCCAGGGTCAAGGCCACCTGCTTGCGCCGACGGCTGCGGCGGTGCTCGCCGAAAAGGTTTGTTTCGGCGAGACAGACGAGGCGGTCTGCTGGCAGTTCCACAGATTCGGAGAGTTCTCCTTCGACAATAAAACTGCCGGGTGCATCTCTTGCTTCCAATTCTGCGGGCAAGGAACCTGCGGCAAATCCGACCCGAAGATCTTCGGCCTCCAGGATCAACCTGAGCCTTTCCGCCTGCACCGTACTCCCCACAACCAGAGCCACCCGCGCGCCCTGACTCTCCCAGGCTCGGATGCGCTCGACGAGAAGTGCAAAACCATTTTCCTCGTGAGAGACCCGTCGGCCGCGAATCGCGAATGGCATTTTGGCATGCGGGCGAGCGGCCGCGTCGGGTGAAACGTCCAACCCCTCCATCACTACGCGGGCAAAGGGTTCCAGCATCTCGAAGAAGTTTTCGACCGTGCAGTAGAGTTGGGTCGGCTCGGGATGCAGTCGGCGCTCGTCGATTGCCTGTTGCTCATGAATATCGATCGAGTCCCAGAGTTCCTTACAGGCCGCTTTGAGGGCATGCGGATCATCAAGCACCACCAGAGTCTTCGCCGGCAAATACGCCGAGAGCCCGGCTCTTTCCGAGAACAAAGGCGCCCAGGATTCCAGTCCGGGGACCTCCCCGCCCTCCCGCAAATTTTCGACCAAAGCAAGACGATCGGCACGCGGCATCTCCAGTTCCCGCGCACGCTCGTCGACCTGCCGCAGAAGTCGTGCGTCCGTTCGGAGGTGCAGGGGCAACTCGGTTGCCGGGAGGATCAAGGCTTCTTCCTGATCCTCCATGCGTCGCTGTGATCGTGGGTCAAAACTGCGTATCGACTCGATCGTATCCCCGAGAAGTTCCATCCGAATCGGCTCGGGAGCACCCGTCACGAAAACGTCGATCAAGCCGCCGCGAATCGCAAGTTCTCCTCGATCTTCGACCAGAGGCCGTCGCCGGTAGCCCCAGTCCGTCAAACGTGCCGCCAGATTCCCCAGGTCGATATCATCCCCCTCGACCAGGTTCTGAACCGCACTCTCCAGATCGGTCGGCGGTATCACGCGCTGCATGGCCGCCTCCGGGGTTGTAATCACGATGGGGAAGTGAGTCTGCGCCAATCGATGCAGGCCCTCGATCCGCTGGGCAATCGTTTCCGGACTCGGCGAAAGAGCGGCAAAGGGTGCTGTGTCCCATGCAGGGAAGACATGGACCCGATCCGAAGCGGCGAGATCTTCGGGCCCCTCCCCGAGAAAAAATCGTAAGTCCCGGCCCAGCGTTTCCGCCGCGCGAGCGTCTGCGACGAGGACGAGCATGGGACGTGGCCGCTCCCGAGCCAGCAGCGCGAGAAAGGCTGCCCGAGCCGGCCCGGAGAGACCGGCCACCGGCAACTCTGCGGATCCGGTCAATCCGGCGGCAAGCTCTGTCGCCACATCGATCAGCGACCGGCGCGGCTCGGCTTCCGAAAGATGCTCGTCATCATTCATGCGTTTCGCTCACCTAGCATCCGACAAGTCACGAGCCATCCGAACTTAATTTGGCAGAAGAATCGCCAACACCGGTACTGGATAGACCGCCAGCAAAGGATCGTTTGTCTCGATGAGCAATTGATCTTCAAATCCTCCGGAACCCAGATCCTGCGGCAGCGTGACCTCGAGGGTCACCCGCCTCTTCTGCATTGCCAGCTTCGACCGAGAGGCAATCTGACGCAACCCCAAGCGGCCGCTCGCACTCCGGATCCGACGAATCCGCTGCTCCGGCCCGGACGGCTCGATTTCGATGTGGCGGACGTGATTGGCTCCGGGTGCCAATTGGCCGAAATACAGGACTTCCGGTTGAACGCGCACTGGCGGGACCACCTCTCCGGAAAGAACCAGCTGCAGGTACGGACGATCCGGCTCTGTCGTGGCGAAAACCGCGACGAGTTCCACCGGTCCCCGGAGCGCTCGCGTATCGACGCGGGCGTCCATCGCCAACGATTGACCGGCCGTGATCACGCCGGCCGCCGGGGAAGCCAGGCAGGAACAACTCGCAGACTTTGCCTGCAGGCCGATCGGTTGCGAGCCCGGGTTGGCAATCACGAAGGTTTTCGACAACGGAGCACCTGCCGCAATCCGACCGAATTCATGTCGCATAATGCCGTTCGGGGGAATTTCCAATGGAGGCTCCGGACGGGCGACAAAACAGCCGACGAGCAAAAAAAGTCCCGGAAGAATGAGATAGTATTTCTTTGCCATCGAGGACATCGTCACCCGCCACTTACCTCGCGGCGACTCCCTTGCACAGGATACGCGGGGGGAAAGCACTCGCTAATTGTCCGAGCTCGGAGTACCATGCGAGGACATGGGCACTTCTGAGGCGCGCTCCTTCCCGTACAAATCAAAGATACCGTGCCGGCTGGATTCTCAGCCTCGCGTGAGGTCTGAGCAACCGCCAGCACGAACGGCCCATTCGAGCCGAGTTGGTTCGAGCTCATGAGCCCCTGATCAAAGTTTGATTCAGGTCGAATCGAGGAAATTTGATGCAAAACAATCATCCGGGAAAAATTCTCTGCGCCATCATTTTGGTAATGCTGCTCGGGCCTCGGGCCGGTCTCGCGGCAGACACGCCCCCCGAGGCGGATATTCAATGCGTTTTGCAGGTGGAGAAGGAGTCCCAGGTCGTAGTTTTGATCGACCTGAATGCGCCGCCTCCCTTGTCCCCGCTGGCCTACCCTCTGACCGAACTCGGCGAGGTTGCACCCGGCGATCTGGTGCGAGTGGATCGAAGCAGCGGCGCCACCGTCGAAATCACCCAAAAAAGCGATCCCGCGTGCCTCAATCAGGTGCCGAAGGGCGATCCTCATGCCCACCACCGAAAAAATATGAAGCCGTAAGGTATTGAAAAAACTATACTTTTAGGGTGCGGCCGCGAGACAACCCTTGCGAAGACGCCCTCCTCTCGCCAATTACATGGAGGAGGATTTCGCGTGGCCGCATCAAATAGCGAAGCAAACAGCAAGGCAGGATCGACTCAAAACGGCGCTTCCGACAAGAAAAAAGCGCCCACCAAGCCAACCCCGAGGCGCAAGACGGTGGCCAAAAGCGGCCCCACAATCACCGTCACCCGCCCGAAAGCCCCCAGCCGTGCTGATGCGGGATTCCGACTGAGCCGGGATATTCTCCCCGTCCACTACCAGATCCACCTGGTTCCCGATTTAAACCGCGGTCATTTCCGCGGCGAAGCCTTGATCGAAATCCAGATCCTCAAGGCGACATCGACCATCGAATTACACGCCGCCGATATGGATCTGGATCACGCGCAAATCGTGCCGACAGGCGGGACGATC
>DLYX01000064.1 GCA_003447545.1 Deltaproteobacteria bacterium
GCCCGTCAACGCATCGGGGAAGGAAACGAAATGCCAGAAAAAGGGTGAATCATCCGTGATCGGACCGATCTGATAGGGGTAGCGATCATAGAAGGCTTCGCGTTCATCGCCGTTGGCCGTGATGACGGTGAAGGCCGGGTGATCCTGGGCCATCCCGGTCGGCGTATAAATCACCTCGTTTTTCTCGAGGCTCGCGGCTGTGGTGTTCAGGGTTGCGATTTCTTTTTCGGTAAAGGGCGACTTCTTCAGCAGGATGGTGACGGTTGCCATATCGGCAAATCCGGGTGCGGCCGTGACCATTACATGGGCCGGGAAATCCTCGATGCCCAGCTTCCGGAAAGCTTCCCGGGCGGTCGCGAGGTAGCGAAGCGTGCGATTGGGCTTCTCGCCGAAGCCGATCTCGCCGAATTGGGCGCAGAGGATACCATCCGGGGTGAGGTGTGTGAGCGAGGTCTGGATCATCTCGCGCGTGTAGAGATAGCTTTCCGAGAGTACGAAAGCGCCCGACGAAGCTGCGTTCATGGCCGCATAGCTGTCGGGGGCCACCAGCCAGATCAGGTCGAAGTTGTCGCCGGAGCCCTCGAGGAAGGCTCGCCCCTCGGCATTGACGATCCGGACTTTCGGGTGCTCTGCCAATCTGCCGGTGAAGTCGGCAAAGTCCTCGTGGAGCAGGTCGACCGTCACCGGATTCAGTTCGATGCCGGTCACGTGATTGGCCTCGAAATGCAATGAGGCCATGATTTCGTTGCCGCCGGCCGAACCGACGATGGCGACGTTGGCACCAGGGCCGAGCAAGCGGAACGGGTATTGCCGATCCATCGTGTCGTACCGCGCCAGAGAGTCCATCTCGCCGTCCCAGGAGTAGAGAACGGAACCCAGAGTTCCGTCATGGACCAGAAAGTTCGAAGGCTCTGCATCCGGCAGGGGAATTGGCACAACATCCACCCGGAACACCGGACTCCACCGCGTAAAGATCGCCTTGGACTCTCCCTCGCCCTTGATATTATCTTTGACGGGGTCGGGCAGGAGCGCGGGGGAGATGACGAAGATCAGCGAAAGAACCGCACTGATGATGACGCCGGCCGGCCACCGACCGCCCTCGTCGCGAGCCAGATTCCAGCCCGAGATCGCAAAAAAGAATCCTGCCAGAAGGACACCACCGGGAGGCGAGAGGTAGACCATGATGGGAATGATCATGGTGCAGCCCAGAGCCGCACCGCTGAGGTCGGCAAAATAGAGGCGGCTGATGTTTTCGGTTCGTGTCGCGAAGATAATCGCAAGAGCGATGCCGGCGGCAGCAAAAGGCACGAAGAGCGTGATCAGGAGAGCGCCGAGTTTCACTACTTCCAGAAAGACGGTATCCCACCGGCCCTGGCCGAGATGGATCACCATCTGGAAGAGGTTCATCGGCAGCAGCGCGGTGATGAAATACCCGATGGTCACGCTGAGCGAGGCGACGAGCGAGCACACGAGAATCAGGCGCCGGGGCGGGATCTGTCGCAGGCTCTCGAACAGCGTCACGAAAACGCCACCGGCCCCGAGACCCAGCAGGGAGACGCCGATGACCAGATAGGTGAAGTAATAAACCAGTTTGTAGGAGAAGACCCGCGTGTAGCTGACCTCCAGAACGATGACGGCCAGTGCGATCAGGAAGATTTCGAAGTAGAGACTGCGTTTGGTTGCCATGGGAACTCTATTCTCGCGCAATCATCGTTCGGGAATCGTCGTGAGTGCTTGGGATATCTCGTTCATTTCGGCTTGTCGACTCACATTCGGGCACAAAACAAATTTTCCGCCAAAAAACTCTGCGTTGAGCCCCGTCGTTCGGTCTCTTTCAGCTGCGCGACAACCTGTGCGCTGCGGTGCCACGGCGGGTGCTCGGGATCACTCTTGCCGGAATAAGCTTCGCAACCTTGCCGGCCTATGATACCTCCGGGAGAGATTTTGAGTTTACGTTTGGGGGGTAGGCGTGAAGCTGTCGAAGGGAAATTCTTGTCGGGCGTTATTTGTGGTTGCTGCGTTGGTGGTTTCGGGTTGCGGTAGTTCGAGTGCACCGGGGCCGAACTCGCCGGAACCGATCGCGGGGCCCCCAGTGGATCCCGCGGACCCGACCCCTTTGCCGGTGCCGGAACCAACGCCTGATCCAGCTCCCCCGGCGGAGCCGGACTGCGAGGTGGAGTTCGAGAATACCTACGATGCCATCCAGACGGTGCTTTGGGACGGCATGGATTGCACGAACTCTGCCTGTCATGGCGACGCCGCCATTGGTGGTCTCGATCTGCGGGAGGGGCTGAGTCATGGAAATCTCGTGGACCGAGAATCTTTCGGTTCGACGATGGCGCTGGTGTTGCCACGGGAGCCGTTGAAGAGCCTTCTTTATTTGAAGTTGGCGGCGGCCACCGCGCCGGACCTGATGGCAGGCCAGACCGTTCCCGGGAGCCCGATGCCGTTTGGCGGTAATCAGCTCACGCACGATCAGCTCGATGTCGTGCGTGTCTGGATCGAGAAGGGCGCGGCTGCCGCCGGAGTCGTTGGCGATAATGAGTCGGGGAATTCCGACACCATCGCCGAGAAGTTAGGAGTCTGTCTGCCCGCGGCGGATCCTGTCCAGGCAATAGCCCTTCAGCCGCCGGCCGAGGGAGATGGTGTGCAGTTGGTCATGCCGCAGCATCGGATCGCGGCGGGGTCGGAGATCGAAATTTGCTATGCTTCCTACTACGACTTCAGCGGACAGGTGCCGGACCGATATCTGGATGAAAGCGGCGATTATTTCTTCGCTCGCAAGGAGGGAAGTCGGGAGGATGCGAATACCCACCACCTAATCGTGATGAAGCCGACAACGCCGATCTCCCTGATCGACGATCCGTCGTATGGCGATTGGGTATGCGCGAGCGGGACAGAAGCGGGAGCACCTTGCGACCCTCTCGATACGAATAGCTGTGGCGAAAGTATCTGCCGTAGTCGTATCGGCGATAATGTTGCCTGCTTCGGCTTCGGACCGGACGAGGGACGCCCCAATGGCGGCACGGATTTCAACGAAACCTTCCTGATTCCGGAGACCTCGATTCCCGGGTTCTATATCAAGGTGCCCCTGCGCGGCCTGGTCTATTGGAACTCGCACGCATACAACCTGACCGAGAAGGATACGATGCACAGGGCGTGGCGAAACTTTCTTTTCGCCGAGGAGCGCGAAGTCACGATGTGGCAGTGGCACGATTTCCGTTACATCGGTGCCGGGGCTGGCACGCCTGCCTTCGAGCGTCAGACCGTATGTCGCGAGCATACGTTCGAGCAGGGGGCGGGACTGTTGATGATCTCTTCGCATACCCACAAGCGCGGCGAGCTTTTCTGGGTGAACGATCCGAGCGGCGAGAGGTTCTACGAAAGCCCGTTCTATGATGATCCGTTCTATCTCACCTTCGACGAGCCTTGGGTCTTCGATTCTGAAGATTCGGCCGAGCGGACTCTGGAGTTCTGCGCGATCTATAATAATGGCGTCGCGCGGGACGGTAGTCCGGATCCCTATACCGTCACACGGCGATCCGAGAGGCCTGCCGGAACAACCTGCGTGCCAACACATTGCGCCGAAGGGCGTATCGCGGAACCCTGCGGTGGCGTCGGGGATGATGCGACCTGTGATTCGGAACCGGGGGCCGGGGACGGGTTTTGTGATGCTTGTGCCATTACGCCCGGTGTCACCACCGATGATGAGATGTTTGTGCTGATCGGTGGATTGGCCGTGTACGAAAACCAGTA
>DLYX01000651.1 GCA_003447545.1 Deltaproteobacteria bacterium
GATCGCAGCTCCGCGTGCAATTTCACCAGTCTGGTTGCCTACGAGTGGACCGCTGCCCCCGAAACCAACAACCTGCATCGCAATATTATCTTTCGGAATGGAAAGGTTCCCGAACTACCGATCAGCTCTCGTGACGCGCGGAAAGTAAGCGACCTCTGGGCGGCCCTCGATGAGCAATGCAATATCGAGGAGAACGGCTGCGAAGCACTGATCATTCCCCACAACTCAAACCTGAGCGGCGGCGTCATGTTTGCGGAAACCGAGGAGGATGGAACTCCGTTTTCGAGAGATTACGTCAAACGTCGCGCCGAAATGGAACCGCTGGTCGAACTGAGCCAGCATAAGGGCGATTCCGAGTGCCGCATCGGCGTGGGAACGCGCGACGAATTTTGCGACTTCGAACTCCTGCCCTACGGCAATTTTGGCGGCAAGTTTGCCGACTTCCAAAACGTTGCTCCGAGCGAGGGGAGCTTTGTGCGCAATGCTCTGAAGAAAGGACTCGCGCTGGAGAAATCCCTCGGAACAAACCCTTTCCAAATGGGCGTGATCAGCAGCACCGACACCCACCTGGGTACGCCGGGTGCGGTGCGGGAAGATCAGCACCCTGGACATGGGGGGGCCGGTGCCCCTTCTTCTGTAACGATGCCGCGCGGTCTGCCCGACGATATCGATTTCAATCCGGGTGGACTTGCCGTCGTATGGGCCGAGGAAAATTCGCGCGATTCTATTTTTGATGCGCTCCAGCGCCGGGAAACATACTCAACGACCGGCCCCCGGATGAAGGTCCGATTTTTTGCCGGCTGGAACTACGCCGATGATCTCTGTGCGCGAAACGATTTTGTCGAGAAGGGCTACGCCGGAGGCGTACCCATGGGCGGGATATTACCGCCCATGGCAAGCTCGGCGCCGCGCTTTGCCATCCAGGCCTTGCGGGACAGCGGAGGATTGGAAACGCCGCTGCAACGAGTCCAGATCATCAAGGGATGGTTGGACGACGCCGGGAATGTTCATGAAAAAGTCTACGACGTCGTCGGACGCGCCGCCGGCGAGGCCACGGTGGACTCGCAAACCTGCACCACCGCAGGTCCCGGTGCCGACGAACTCTGTCAGGTTTGGACCGATCCCGACTTTCGCCCCGGGCAATCCGCTTTCTGGTACGCCCGCGTTCTGGAGAATCCGACCTGTCGTTGGCAAAGCTATATCTGCAATGCCGCCGGTGTGGACTGCAACGATCCCGGGACGATCGGCGAGGGAATGGCCCCCTGTTGCGACACCTCCTTTCCCCGAACGCTTCAGGAGCGTGCGGTCACTTCAGCCATCTGGTTTCTCTCCGACCCCGTTCTTTAGCGCTTTGCGACCCTCCGGACCTGTGCTATCTCCGCTTTAGACCTGGTGGTTTTTAAGGGAAGCTGGTGAAAATCCAGCACGGCTCCCGCCACTGTAAGTCGAACGAAAGCGTCGGAATGCCACTGTCCTTGATGATGGGAAGGCGACGTCAGTAGGAAGACGACAAGTCAGGAAACCTGGCCACCGGGAATGATTGAAATAGATCCCACGGGAGTCCGGGTTCTGGCAGAGAGTTTTCCTGATTCTCTGGATTCGGCCCTGCGGGTATCCCCTGAGCGCTGCGGGCAGCAGCCAGAAGGAAAGCCCCATGCAAACCCAAACAATCGCCCTGGCACTCGGCCTGCTGTCCACGATTCTCGTTGGCTGCGGCTCCAGCAACGCACCTGCACCGATGCCCGAAGACGATACGACGGCTTACGTGCGGGGAGAACACAGGCTGGGAACTCCACTCCAGAGCGATCTCGCGTTCGCCGGCACCCATATCTTCGTCGGCCAGGGAAGCTTCGGCGCGGGGACCGAATCTATCCAGCGCCGCGGGCATGGTGGCCTTCTCGAGACTGCCGTGAGCGGATTGAACTCGATCGGTGGCATGGCCTACGACAGCGAAAGTGGCACCTTGTACTTCACGGATAATGCGGGCGATTTTCCGGGCGCCATCACCGGCGATACCGTCTACGCGCTCCCCGACGCGCTCAGTGCGAACAACGTGAACGCAGCGGATCTCGAAATCCTACCCAGCGGATCAATTCCCTTTGCTGCTCAAGTGATCGTCATGGATGCGGAGACGCTTCTGGTCTCGGACGCAGGCGGTCCCCCGGGCCTCGGTGGCGTGATCTCGGTTGATCTCGCTACGGGCACCTTTGCGTATTTGATCGAAGGCCTCGAATACGCGGCCGGAATCTCGGTTTTGCCCGAGGGAAACCTGCTGGTCGGCAATGTCGACGGAAATTTTGTTGGCTTCGTCCTCGAGTACACAGCTGAAGGTACCCCAGTTGACGCGGGCGGTTCGGCCATTGGTGGAATCGAACTCAGCGGCGCAGCCGATCAGGTTCTGAATCAGCGCGGCAGCCTGCTCGTCACAGGAGGAAGTGCGCCGGACTTCTCGAGCTCGATCGTCGTCTCTGTCGACCAGGACGGCATGCCCTCCACCATTGCCGAAGGGTTCCAGTTCTCGCTCGGTATCGATATCGATACGCCATCGGGACAGATCGGTATCGTCGACTCCTGCTTCCCGGAAGGTTGTCCGGAAATCACACTCCTCACCCCCACCAACCGCATGACCGGCCTCGGGATGGATGCTGAAGACTGCCAGGCCGCGTTCTGGGGGGGCACGCCGCATAGCCCTCAGGGCAACGTATGGCGATGCCGCGACGGTGAGATTGATTGTGACCGCGACCGCGAAGAAAACGGTTCCTGCACCTTCGAAGTTGGTGCCTGCTTGCGACTCGCCGATCCCAACGATTCGACCTGCACACCGGAGAATACGAGTTCGGTCGCCGTGAGACGTTCTCCGCGTGTCGACCCCGATGGTCTCTTCCTCGCCATGCAATTGCGCGTCGACGCAATCATCCCCGGTAACGAAGCCGCCTGCTCGGGCAGCACCATTGTCGAGGTGGACAAGGGCAAGAAGGTGGAAATCAGCATGGAAGTTCTGACCGTGGATGGAACGACCGATACAGACAGCCTCACGCTACGTTGTCGCTGATGTTATCGATGGCGGCAAGCCCGAGCCTTCGTCGACGAGCCTTCGTCGCCACGGCTGCATTGGTGCTGACATTCATCGGGGCAGGGATAGCGAGTGCCGACCCCTGCGCCGATGAGCTGACCCAATTTGAGCAGGGCAATGATGGCGGGTGGATCAAGAATGGCTTGCGGCTTCCGGACGTGGTGCTTGGGCTGCCGCGAGGCGGGAGCGAGTTTGCACAATCTCTGGACGTCCTCTCGCTTGGCACCGGAGGTTCTCTGACTCTGGGATTCCTCGACAACGCCATCATCGATCTTCCCGG
>DLYX01000177.1 GCA_003447545.1 Deltaproteobacteria bacterium
CGCGCCATGCGGCAATCCGCGCTCGAGTTTTTCCGCGTGAGACCCGCGGAGCCAGCCATCGAATATTGGGAAGTCCTGAATGAAGGCCTCGTCCGCGAACTTTATGTCTCGTTTCCGCTGGCCGGTGTGGTGTCGCAGCTTCAAGTCGAGCCGGACCCCAATCCGAAATTACAGGACCCCGGTTTTCACAGCTCGATTGTCCAGATCGGTGCTGTGACGGGGATCGATCGCGGTCCTCGGGGTTGGCCCTCTGCGCGGCACTCAGCCGGTCTCGGTCCGGTTTCCGGCGAGACGCTGGCGGATCGCTAGCGTTCCTGCCCGACCCGAACGATTCCCTTTATGCGCGCTCTTGAGCCTGATTTTCCATTCCGTCCGAATCAATTTCCGTTCTTCTACGGGTGGCTGATTCTCGTCGTCGCCACATTGGCCGTTCTGATGAGTATTCCTGGTCAGACGATGGGCGTGAGCGTCTTTACCGAGCCCCTGATGGAAGTGACCGGGCTCTCACGCATCGGTCTCAGCAACGCCTACCTTTGCGGGACGCTGCTCTCTGGTGCCTTGCTGCCGTGGGCTGGTTCCTTGCTCGACCGGGTGGGTGCTCGTGCCGCGACCCTGATGGCGTCTGCCGGGCTCTCGGTGACTCTGATGTATCTCTCTGCGGTGGACCGCGTAGCGGATGCGGTCATTGGAATCGTCGGCGCCGGTTATGCGCAGGGAGCCTTCTTTGGTGCGATGGTTTTCGGTTTCTTCGCACTGCGTTTCACGGGGCAGGGCATGCTCACGCTGATTGGTCGGACCCTCATCGGGCGTTGGTTTGATCGTCTGCGCGGGATCGTTTCGGGGGCTTCGAGTCCTTTTGTGTCGCTGGGGTTTTCAATGACTCCGATTTTGTTTGCTGGATGGATTGATGCGTCCGGTTGGCGGGGCGCCTGGCTGGAAATGGCATTGGTGATCGGGCTCGGGATGGGTAGCTTGGGTTGGCTTGTCTTCCGGGATTCTCCGGAGGAATGCGGGTTGCGAATGGACGGGGCCCCCGAGCCGGCGGCCGACAGACTTCCGGGTTCATCCGAAGTCTCCAGCCTCCACCCTGAACTCCCCGGGTCCGCCGACCGCGAGCCCGAATTCGATCGTTCGCAGGCTGTGCGAACCCTGATGTTCTGGGCTATTGTCGTCCCGCTTGCGTTGCAGGGGCTGACCGTCACCGGGATCACGTTTCATATTCTGGATCTGGGGGCGGAGGCGGGTCTCGGGCGAACAGCCACCATCGGTATCTTTCCTCCCATTGCCGTCGTGAGCGTGTTGACCTCGATCGGCATTGGCTGGCTGACCAACCATCTGCGCATCCAGACTCTTTTTGCGTGGATGCTGGTGGCCCAAGTGGTCGGGTTTGCTTCGGCCGCCGGGCTCGATGATGCAGGCCTTTATTGGGCGACCGTCGCGGGTCTGGGATTCAGTGGGGGTTGCTTCGTCCCGCTCTCGACCGTTGCCATCCCTCGTTTCTTCGGACGGCAGCATTTGGGGGCGATCAACAGCGCCATGATGATGTGCATTGTCTGGGGCAGTGCTGCCGGACCAACAGCGATGGCGGCCTCCCGCGACATTCTGGGCTCCTACCAGATTGGTCTTTATGTATGTGCGGCAGCTTCAGCCCTGGTCTTGTTCCCCGTTCTTTGGGCACCGCTGCCTCCCGCGCCGCGGGAGGTCCGAAAGGCGGGCGATTGAGGGGGCCCGCGGGCGGTTTCCGCGAGGACTCGCGCAGGTCTGTCTGGATTTTCTCCCGGAGCTGCTTCTTCTGAAGAACCAAAAGGTATTGAATTATATAGGCTTTGATCATCAACCTGCTTAATTTTAGTGCACCGACCACGGGCCTGTTGTTTCCTCTTTTCAGTGTGCTTATTATTTGCACAGTCGAGGGCTCTGAACGCGAGGGCCAGAGATTCGGAAAGGTGCAAAGGGTTGATTCATGAACAATTCAGCAAACCGTTTGAGTGGAATTCTGGGGGGGGCCTTTTTGAGTCTATGGTTCCCGACGGTCGCTTTGGCCGAGGAGGGGATCAGCGCCGGAGATACCAGTTGGGTACTGACCTCGACGGCCTTGGTATTGTTCATGACGATACCCGCATTGGCCCTGTTCTATGGCGGACTGGTGCGCACCAAGAATGTTCTCTCGATTCTGATGCAATGCCTCGTCCTCACGGCCCTGATGAGCATCCTTTGGTTGGGCGGAGCCTATAGTCTCTCGTTCGCCGAGGGGAACGCATTTTTCGGATCCTTCAGCGAGAAGTTCTTCCTGCGAGGCATTGGTCCCGATGCAGCGTGGGGCAGTATTCCGGAGTTAGTATTCTTCGCCTTCCAGATGACATTTGCGGTGATTACTCCGGCGCTGATCATCGGAGCCTTTGCCGAGCGAATGCGGTTTTCTGCGATGCTTCTGTTTTCGTCGCTCTGGCTATTCCTGGTCTACGCGCCGATCTGTCATATGACCTGGGGCGGCGGTTTATTCTCGCAGTGGGGCGTTTTTGATTTCGCCGGAGGCATCGTTGTCCATATTACCGCCGGGATTGCTGCTTTGGTTCTCTGCATCGTTCTGGGCCCCCGCGAGGGATACCCGCGAACGCCGATGCCGCCCCATAATCTTACGATGACCTTCATGGGCACAGCGATGCTGTGGGTGGGCTGGTTTGGTTTCAATGGCGGAAGCGCGCTTGCGGCCGATGGCAACGCGGCGATGGCCGTCGTCGTGACGCATATCTCAGCTGCCGCCGCGACGTTGGCCTGGATGGCGATCGAGTGGGTGAAATACGGAAAGCCGAGCGTCCTTGGCGCGGCGACCGGCGCCATTGCCGGGCTGGCTGCCGTCACGCCCGCCTCTGGCTACATCGGACCATTCGGCGGTTTTGCCATCGGGCTGATTTCGGGTGGGACTTGCTGGTTTTTCGCGACTTCCTTGAAGAACAAGCTTGGCTACGACGATTCGCTGGACGTTTTCGGCGTGCATGGGGTTGGCGGTTTTGTCGGAACAATTTTGGTCGGCGTTTTTGCCTCCGAAATCTTCGGCGGCCTCGAAGGCGACCTGGCGATGGGGAGTCAGGTCGGCACGCAGCTGCTCGCGGCGGTGATCACCTGTGTCTATACCGCGGTAGCCACGTTCGTGCTGATCAAGTTTACGGCCCTGTTTGTGCCGATCCGTGTCGATGCCAATGACGAGCTCGAGGGACTGGATATCGCTCTGCACGAGGAGTCTGGTTACAATTTGTAGAACGTCGCGCGAACCCCTGGTTTTCGAAGGGCGCAAGTTTGGGCCCGCTGTTTCGCGGCAGGTGAGCCCGTGATGGTTATTTGTTGCAAGGCGTAGAAGATTTTCGTCAAATGGGGCAGACTTGCCCCGTGATGCGAGCAGCGTCGCGGAGGAAAATATGCCTGAAACATATGATGCGATCGTAATCGGTGCTGGTCACAATGGCTTGGCAGCAGCACAGGTTCTGGCCAACCAGAAGAGCAAAGTCCTGGTTCTCGAGAAGAACGCCTACGTCGGTGGGATGGCGGGCACTCGCGAGATCTTCAAAGGATGTCGGAATGAGGTTGGTGCCAGTTGTCTCTTTCCGATCGCCGATGAAATTCTGGAATATTACGAGTTCGAAAAGAACGGGGTCGAATTTCTGGAATTGCCGGTGATGGCCATCAAACTCGTCGGCTCCGGTCATCCTCCGCTGGTTCTTTACAGCAAGCAGGGTCGACAGCTTTGGCATATCGTTCGCCATCACGGGTTTGCGGCCATGTTGGGGTTCGTCAGACTGCTCCGGTTCCTCAAGTATCCAGCCAGCGTCATGGATCGTTTTACCCCGGGCCGAGTCCCACGGGGTCTCGCGCAACTTCTGGCAGAAGCGCCCACCGAGCAGGCTCGCGAGCAGTTACGTCTGACTTTCGAGGGTTCGGCGATGGATCTGATCGACAAGTTCTTCCCCGACAAGGAGAAGCACCATACGTTCCGTTCCCTGCTGGCCTTCGCGGCGATTCAATCCACATACAAAGGCCCTTATACGCCGGGCTCGGCGCTCTGTCTGGTTTATACCTTCGCCCAGAGCGGCGACGGTGGTCTGATGCGCCGCGTGAAGGGCGGGATGGGGTCATTGAGTGAAGCTCTGGTCCGATCGCTTGAAGCTGCCGGCGGCGAGGTCCGGCTGAAATCTTCTGTGGACCGAATCCTGATGGAGGAGGGCCGAGCGGTCGGCGTTATTCTCAAGGGCGGTGGGGAAATACGAGCTGCGGCCGTGTTGTCCAATCTGGACAAGCCCGCGACCTTCGGGCGTCTGGTGGGCGAAGAATATCTGGATGCGTCCCTGGCCTCGGATGTTGCGAAGGCCGAGCATCGAGGCGCCTACGTCCATATGCTGTTCCGGCTGGAGGGTTTACCGAGTTACGGCGGTGAGTGGGCGCATCTGAATGCCGATATCCATAATCGATTCGGCGGGGCGATGGTCAATGCGCCGGAGGTCCTGCAGGAAAGCTTCGAGACCTGCGATACGGGGGCCTTGCCGGCCTGGCTTCCCGTTGCCTTTCAAATTCCCTCGATCGTCGACCCGAGCCTCGCTCCGGAGGGACAACATATCGCCAGCGCCTACGGCTTTTGTTTCCCATGCAAGGCGGCAAAGGAACTTCGCGGCGAACTGCTGGATCAGGCGGCCGAGCGTGTGATCGATCAGATATGCACTTATATGCCTGATTTCCGCGAGCGGATTATCGACAAGGCGGTTTTCTCTTCGGATCATTTTGCGACCATGCATGGGGTGACCGAGGGCGACTTTACCCATGGTCTGATTCATCCCGAGAATATGCTGGGTGAACGGACGCTGGTAGCGGGGTCTGCGCACGGGACGCCGATTGAAGGTC
>DLYX01000133.1 GCA_003447545.1 Deltaproteobacteria bacterium
CCTTTGTCTTGCGCTCGTCCTGACCGCAAAACTTCGGTCGGGAACTCGCAATTCGCTTTGCCTCGCAGCCCGACTTGGCTTCGTAGACCCGCGTCGTAAAATCGACCATGGCTTTGGAAACAGCCTGTGCGCATCGGACCGTATCCTCATCCGCCTGAGCACGTGCCTCCCGAGGAGATCCCCCCTCAAGCAGCAACATTCCCGTCAAAACCGAGAGAAGAAAATAGAATGGTTTGTTCTTCATGACCGAACTCCTCGAGACCCTGTGGGACTCCGTGCGGAACCCCGATAATCCTGATTTTAGCGCCTGGCAGGCCTTGTTCGCAAGACACAATCTTTGTCCCCGAGAATGATTGTGTCTTTAAAAGACACCAAGGGAAATCACCTACGAGGTCAAGGGTTTACGCTAGCTGGTGGTCTTCAGGATGGATCGAATTGAGGCTCGAACTGCCGATCGAACTAAGGATCAACGTCGGTCGAGTCGCACATCGACTCCATGGCGCACTCCGTAGCCTACTTTCGGCCTGCGAATTGCCAGAGGCCGGAACCCGGCACGAGATCAGGCCGTGCTCGAGGTCGCGTTATACTCTTCCTCTGTGTAGCCCAAGGCATCGAGAAACGGAGCCTTTTCTTCGCCGGGCATGATATAAATGCCCTCCCAACCGCAAACCTCTTCACACAGTCGGCAACCTACGCAGGTCTTTTCGTTCACGATCACTTTACCCAGAAAGCTTGCCTCGTTGCCGGGAGCCGAGTCCAGAGAATCGAAAGGACAGACGTCGATGCAGACACCACAACCGTTGCAATTATCAGGGTGAACGATGGCAACCGGCCGCTGGGGTTTCTTCAACACGGAAGTCATGTTTCCGAAGGTGTCGAGAATCGCTTCGTCCGGACAGATCACGCCGCAAGCGCCGCAATCGATACACATTGAGCCCTCGATCAAATAGGCTTTTTTAGGGTCACCCGAGATGGCTCTTGTCGGGCATCTCTGCTCGCAGGCGCTACATCCCGTGCAATTCTCGGCGATGATCGTAAAGGGCATAGATCCGTACTTTCTCTGTTATTCCCGCTATTCCTGCATTCGGCGAAGCACTTCGTCTTCACGTCCCTGACGGATCAGCTCATCATTCTTGCGAGCTTCCTTGAATCCGAGAAAGGTAAAACCCAACACCAGAACCAGCATCCCGATAATCGGGAGATTGTCCGGACGAATCAACATCATCATGAATTGGGTCAGTGCGGGCGTGGTCGGATCGTAATGCATAGCCGGAAAATACCAATGGTAGGGGGCGAGGTCAAATATCGCCCAACTGCGGTAGCTTTTCCTTCAAATCGAGAAGATCCGTCATTTCTCTGCGCATCGCCCTCAAACGACCAAGAAGGCCATGCACACGAAGCAGACCCGCATCGATCTCTTCCTTGGCAACCTGCTCGGTCGCGACACGCACCTGGCCATGTTGAGAAATCAGATCCTCGACACTGCGAAACCCCGAATGGCCGACTCGTCGGCCAATTTCGCCCCAAATCCGCAGAAGGTCATCGGCCTCCTTCTTGATCTCCGCATCGTCCACAGCGACGATTTCTACAGCGGAAAACGCTCCGAGGAAACCCGCTGAAGCGAGAAATCGCCTTCAGCGTTATCCGGGAGGTTCCGGGGGTCTGCCCTCGGGACTAAATGCAGACCCTGCCGCTCCTCGACCGACTGCGAACATTCCAGCAGAGGCTCAATCAAGCTGTCCCAGCAATGTTCCGCGAGCACCCTCTGATAGGCAGCAGCACCTCGGCGCCCGGACTCCGCCGGACTTGCCAGCGCCTCAAGCATGCAAGACGCAAAATCCGCGGGTTCATCCGAGTTGACCACCCAGCCGGAAATCCCGTCGAGCACGCCTTTTGCCGAAGCCCCGAGAGCCACTGTCGGCAGACCCGCTGCCATATAATTCAAATTCTTGATCGGAAAACCCGACCAGGAGACCCGCGGGGAGACACCCACACGCGCCCGACCAAGCTCGGCCGCCACTTCCGACAGGGCCTGAGCCTCAACGAAATGAATCCGGGGCCCAAGAGCAGAGCACCGCCAGCGCTTCAACGCTGCGCCCCGGGCGTGTGTGACAATGCGCAACTCGGCTTGCGGGTCGCTTGCGGCAACGATCTCCCAGGCACGAAACAAATGCTGCAGATTTTGATAGCCATCACAATTCCCGGCAAATACGACCGCTCGTTCTCGCTTCTCACGGCGACCCGCCTGGAACGGCTCCGGGTCAAGTCCCGGAGGAATTATCCAAACCTTTTCGGCAGAGACCCCTCGCCCCACAAGGTGGTCCCCCACGTCTGCGCTGAGCGCCACGACAGCATCGGCCATCGCCGGCAAAACACCATCCATTTTCCGGGCGGAGGCGCGGACCGAGGAGGCAAGCCAATCGGGGCTGTAGAGTGGCAATTCATCTTCAGCAACATTATGCGCGTGGTAGACAACTTTGACGCCAAGCATCCCGCGCACCAGCAGAGAGGCCGCCAAGGCCTCGTAATTATGGGCATGAAGAATTTGCAACCGCTCCCGCCGCACCACCTGAAAAAGTCGGCCCACCAATAGTGAATCGAAAAAAGGGCGCTCCAGCAGGTGCAATCCGCTTACAGATGGGCGTGGACGAAACTTCGCCATCCGACTCAAGGGATGACGGCGATAGAGGCCTTCCGCAGCACGCGGATCCAGAGGTCCGATCAGGTGAACGCTTTCGCCGGATCGAGCCAACGCATTGGCCATCTCTCCAATATGGACTTGCGAGCCTCGCGGTGCGGGAAACCGAGACGCAGCAACGATTCCCACCCTCCGCCGGGCAACTGCCGATTCTGCCGCAGGAAACTCTGCCAATGCCAAATTTTCTTGCACGTTTGAATCCTGGCCCTCAGAACAATGTATAAACAAAAGGAGAGGCGCCATCATCAGGCGCCGCCCACAACATGGCCGCTGTCAGCGCAAGGACACCAACCGCCGGCGCGAGCCACCATACCTTGTGGCGCCAAAGGAAAGCCAGAATTCCTTCTTCGGAGTTTTCGTCCATCGATCCGTTGTCTTCACGAGTTTCCGGAAAGAAGTTCATCGCTATCCCTTCGGGAGGCGCTGGATTTTGACTTCCCCTTGGAGCGGAATTCATCTCTCTTCATCCCGTAAGATTTCATCTTGCGATGCAGCGTCGCGGCATCCACCAGAGCGTGTTTCGCGCTATTGCTGATAGCACCCTGGTATTTCCTTAGCACATGCCCGAGATAATCTCGTTCACATCGCCGGAGGAACTCTTTCAAGGGGATCTCGTAGTCATTGCCGCGGCTGCGAGTGCCCGCAAGTGCGCGCGTTTTAGCATTCGTCGGCAAGTCCACCACTTTCAGGACATCGCCGCTGGTGCGAAGAATGGAACGTTCGAGCACATTCCCCAACTCTCGAACGTTACCAGGCCACTGATGGCTCATGAGTTCGGACAACGCCTTGTTGGAAATTCGCTGCAAACCCTTGTCTTTGGCCGATTTGGAGTTTTGCAGAAACTCGGCAACCAGCAATGGGACATCCTCGATCCGATCGCGCAGCGGAGGAATGCGGATTGGCACGACATTGATCCGGTAGTAGAAGTCTTCGCGCATCTTGCCGCTGGCGACCAATTCCTCGAGATCGACGTTGGTGGCTGCAATGATCCGCAAGTTCACTTGAATGCGCCGATTCGAACCGAGACGCTCGAACTCGCACTGCTCCAGAACGCGCAGAAGCTTCATCTGCATATTCAGCGAAATCGCCTCGACTTCGTCCAGGAACAAGGTTCCGCCAGAGGAAAGCTCAATCTTGCCCACGCGGTCCTGAACGGCCCCGGTGAACGCACCGCGATCGAATCCGAACAACTCGCTCTCCAGCAGGGTGTCCGGAAATGCAGCGCAGTTCAGAGCCACGAATTTTCCGCTTTTGCGCTTGCCCTGATAATGCACCGCCCGAGCACAAAGTTCCTTGCC
>DLYX01000075.1 GCA_003447545.1 Deltaproteobacteria bacterium
TGATTCTCGACGACCTCAAGGTAGTCCGGTCGCAGGGGCGCGGCTCGGGCTCGCGGTTAGCTGTCTATGATTTGGGAGAAAACCCGGCAGAGAGCAAGGACGTGATCGGCGAGCATGCCGCATTTGCAGGGTGGGCCGAGCAGGAGCTGCGAAGGCGAGATTTCCTGGCTCCGATCACCCGGAAAGTAAGGGCGGATCCGTCGATAGAATCCCGTCTGAAAATGCTCGGCTATGTTGAGTGATCTTTTCAGGAGGACTTGAGGGCCGGGCGCGGTGCCGGATGGGCATCTTCTCGAGCCCGCCGGCGACCGATGAGATTGGAAAGCCCTCGCTCCAGAAGGGTTTCGTGCCGGCCGGTCAAAATACGGAAAATGTTCTGGAAAGCGCGCCAGGGGCGCACGGTGTAGCTCACGGCGTAAAAGACCACCATCGCAAGTACTCGGGCGATCCCCAGCTGCCGAGCGCTGAGATGGTCCGTGAAGGAAACCGATCGAGTCAGGTCGCCGCCGCACATCAAGGCGAGGAAGTACTCATCGCTCGGAGGCGGCAATTTTTTCTTTTCCAGCAATTGATCGTAGAGAACGGAACCGGGATAAGGCTCGAAGAGAAAGACCAGCGCATCGGAAACGCCAATCACAGCCATCTGGATCAGAAACCAGAAGGTATGCATCAGGTCGCGGAAAGTTTCGTCGGGGAAACCCAGGACGATATTGACCTTCACCTTGAGCCCGTGGCGGGTGCAGGATCGCATTGAGTCCAGCATGACCGGGAGCTTCACCTTTTTCTTGATTCGGCGAAGCTCATCGGGAGAGCCGCTCTCGGGAGCGTAGGTGATGTTACGGCAACCTGTCGCGAAGAGTGCTTCGGCGACATCGGCGTCGATTGCCTCGGATCGTGTGCCGGTCGGCAATTGCCAAACGAAGTCAAGCTCTCTCTCCTGCACCAGATTGCAGAATTCTAGAATCCAATCTCGCTTGATGATGGCCGTCAGATCGTAGAAGTCGAAGCTGTGGACGTCGTAGGTCTTTTGGTAAAACTCAATCTCGTCGAGAACCTTACCGGGATCACGCGCCACCCACCGGGTGGTCCACATGCTGGGGCTGGAGCAAAACGTGCATTGGTAGGGGCAGCCTCGAGTTGCGAGAATGGGCATCGTGCGACCGCGGTCGACGCCAAAGCTCAAGCCCTTTGTCAGGTAATTTTCGATCGGGAAGAGATCCCACGCGGGGATGACCACATCATCGATTTGTTTGATCCGCGGGCGTGCCGATGTCTTGACAAAATTGCCGTCGATCCGAGTGCCGATCCCGGGCACCTCGATCAAAGGTTTATGGTTCTCGAGGGCGTCGAGAAGTTCAACGATGCACTCTTCCCCCTCACCAAAGACGATATGGTCGAGGCCTCCACTGTCCATCGAGTACTCGGGGAGGGCCGTGATCGCCTCGCCCCCGGCCAGGATATGGGCTTGAGGAAAACGTGATTTGAGGGCCAGGGTGAGTTTTCGCACGTAGGCCCAATCCTGCGAGAACATCACGGAGACCGCATAGGCCTCGGCATCGGTGGGTACTTGCTCCAGGATTTCCTCGACGGTCATCCCGCGGCAGGAGAAGCGATCGCCCTCGAGCGGTGTGACCTGCTCCGGTGCTTCGCCGATGGCATCGAGCACGGCGCAGTCATGTCCTGCTTCGCGGGCCGCCGCCACAATATAGGCAAAGCCGATCGGAGGCACAGGCAAGGACACCATTTGGTAACGCAGTTCCACAAAGGGTGGCCGAATGAAGCAGACCTTCATTGGAAAATAATAGCACGAGGCCCATGGGTTATGAAGGCGATATTTCTTCAATTCTGGGCGTTTTTGGCGCGAATTCGTTGCCGAAAGCGTGCTTTTTCGTCGGGATATCGATTCAGGTGCAGTAGGTTTCGGTCTCCAGCGCGTGGGCGAGACCCTGCAGAGGTTCGCGCGCAGCAAACCGGACCGCGTTTAGCCGCGCGTGTTCAGCAAAACGTGCGAAGGCCCGGCGTTCGTTCAATTCGCCCATATCCTCCTCCAAATGCTCTTCGAAGAGTTCTGTGCGCAGTTGCTTTACGGCGTCGGGGCACCAGAACGAAGCATTCATTTCGGTTTCCTGAAAAAAGGATCGCCCCATGAAGTTGGTCGATCCGATCGTGGCCCAGGAATCATCCACCAGCATCATTTTCGCGTGGACATAGATGTCCACTTGTCTGCCGGTAACATCCTCGCGCGCAAGTCCGACAAGCGTGAATCCGGGGTGAGAACCGCAGCGGTCGAGCCACTCGAAGATCGGCGCTGCCACCTCCGGTGCTCGTCGCCGGTATTCGATGAGCTCTTTCATCGGGATTCGCGGTACGACGGCAATCACCTGCACGTCGCGTTGGAGCGCGTCGTGAAGGGCCGACAGGAGCGTCCTCGAAAGGAAGATTTGATTCTCGATATAGATCGTTCGACGTGCGCCGGCGACGGCGGACAAGATCTGCTCGCGCACGCTGGCCTCTCCGGCCGCGATATCGAAGGCTGCGGCGTCGGGTGCGCTCTCGCTCCCCGTATAGACGCCGGACTTCACGGTCCGAGTAATTTGCACGGCCACGTCGCCTTGGACCTCAGCGAGTCGGGACGGAAATGACAGGTCGTCTGCGGTAGCAGGATCGGGAAAACATCCCCCGGGAACCTCTTTCTCGCTCGCCTGATTCCACCGTTGGACGAAGTTATGGAAGACGTCAGTTGTCGAGGGGCCGCGGAGTTCGAGGTACAAGTCATGAATTTCCGCATAGAGGTCCGCTACTCCGCTTTCGGGAGTACCCCGAAGAGCATGTCCCCTCGGAGAGAGCGAGCCGCGATCGAGATTGATGCCGCCCACAAACGCTCTTTCCTCCGGCTGGCCGGCGTCGATCAGCCAACTTTTCTGGTGGTGACAGAATCCGGGTAGGACGTCCCAACGAATTTTCCCTCCCCAACCACGATCTCGCAGCATCTTCTGCTCGGTTTCCGTGCCTGCGAAGATTTGCGAGTCCGATACCAGAGATTCAAGGTCAGGCTCGCGCCAGAAAAGCCCTCGAACGTCCACGCCCCGTTCCGCCGCAGCACCCAGCAGGTCGAATAGCGAGCCGCGCCCCCCCGGGAAACGGAACTCGGCCTCGTGAAAGGCGAGTGTCAGCCAGACGGAGTGTTGGGCTGCCTCGACAGCCTCAGCGATACGGCCGAAAGATTCAGGGCCATCAATCAGTGGACGGACTTGATTGCCGCTTCGGCACGGATAGGCGCCGCCAGCGGCTGGAGCGATGGTCGAGTGCATGAGTGGCCCTTTCTACGTCGTAGCCGCATAATCGGGGTCGGCGGGGGTGCGCTGCGGATCGAAATAGGGACGGTCACCGTCGACCACGCAGCGATGAACGCTTCTCCTCGCGGGGAAATGATCATTCACGGCCTGATGAACGGTTGATCGTTCGTCCCAGATGGCGAGATCGCCGGTAGTCCACTTCCACCGACACTGGAACCGCACCTGACCAATATGCTGCTCGAGGAATCCGAGAAGCGCGGCGCTCTCGTCGGGATGCATTCCGACGATATTTTTCATGAAGCGCCCGCCCCAAAGAAGAGCGCGCCGCCCGGTTTCGGGGTGGGTGCGCACCAGAGGGTGGGTCACGGGTGGGAAAGTTTCTCGCAGTCCCGTCGCCAGATTTTCGGATTCGGCAGTGAAATTCATTTTTCGCTGGACGGCCTGAATAAAGGCCTGGTTGTCGTGAATGACCTCCAGCCGACATACGATCTCCTGCATGGCAGGGGATAGGGCATCGTAAGCGGCGCTCATGGAGGCCCATGCCGTATCGCCACCGGAGGTTGGCATGATTCCGGCCCGCAAGAGCGCAATTTTCGGAGGTTCAGCTGTCCAGGTAACATCGGTATGCCAGTAGTCGGCCTCATTCGGGCTCTCAGGGCCATCCTCGATGACTTGAAAACTCGGCTCGGTGGAACCGAGGAGTTGCAAGACCGGAAAGATACTGGGTTGGCCGAACCGGTGCGCGAGTGCCATCTGGGCGGTGTCATCGAGGTCGCAACCGGGAAAGAAAAGAACCTCATGCTGGAGGAGTGCTCGATGGATTTCCTCGAAGACGCTTTCCGAGAGGTCCAGAAAGTCGACGCCCGAGATTTCGGCACCGAGACTGCCGGTGATGCGGCGTATCTGCAAACTTTGATTGGGCATCGGCAGATCCTGCCATAGTTGGGGGGGGCGGGGCCAGTCGGGGGGTGGGGCCCGCTGCTTGAAAGTGCAGGGGGTTCTGGGCGATGCTGAGCGCCTATGCAAATTTTTCTGCTTCTGGAGTCGCTGATCTGGCTGCCTTATGGCTTGTATCTCGTTTTCGATCCATCCTTTTTGGTGACCGCGACCGAGGGCGGTCTGCAGACTGGAAATGGGACGGGCATCAGCGAGATTCGAGCGATGTATGGCGGTCTGCAGGCGGCGATCGGTGTTTCCTGCCTGCGCGGGGCTCTGCGGCCCGATCGTGCCATGACCGCTCTTGCCATGCTGGCCTTTCTCGCATCGGGTTTGTGGCTCGGCCGTGTCTTCGGCGTTTTTCTCGATGGAGGGCTTTCAAGTTATACGATCGGAGCGCTGGTCTTCGAGGGGGTCACCGCGCTAGGTGCTTTCTACTTCCTGCAGAGCCGCGGATCGGAAGATGTCTCGGCAAGTTGAGCCAGCTGATCGTATCTTTACCGCCGAAACTTCCGCCCGAGTCGATTTTTCCGATCTTAGCGAGCGCCAATCGGTCAAGCTTGGCGCGATGACTCGCTACGTGGCTCGTTCTCATTTCCAGACTTGGGAACAGTTACAGCGAATGCCGGATTTCGACTCGCTGACCGGGATTTTTACGCCGCTGGTCTGCCTGGAGGTCGAGGCCACGGACGCGAAAGTTCGCCCGGGTGAAACCCTCACCGCCCGCGGTTCGAGTGCATTCGGAAAGGTTCTCGACGGCGCCGGGAACGTCCGTCAAATCACCCGAGATGGGTTGCATGAATTGTTCGGAGAGGACGATCAGCGTCTGGGCTCGGTGCGCTTCGTGAATGTATTTACCCGCTACGACAAGGACCCGGCGAAGAGGAAGGTTCTGGAGATTCCCGCAGAGCTCGGCATCGGACCATTACCGACGCGCGAGACCGATCTCCCTGCGGCGGAAGATCTGATTGATTCAGAACGGCTGCCGGATTTCACCGAAAGCAGCGGTGGTGTCTGGCACTACGAGCAGACGGATCCCAATCGTCACGTGAACAGTCTGGCTTATCTTCACGTCTTGCAGGAATATGTGCTCACCGAACTTTTTCACGCAGGAGCCCCGATGGATTCCCTCTGGATCGAGCGTGCTTGTCTTGTTTTCCGCAAGCCCTGCTTTCGCGGAGAGGGGTACCGGCGGTCGGTCTGGCAAAGGGGATCAACTCCGGAGGTTCTGGGCGCTGCTGTTTTCAAGGCGGGGGACCCGGCAGGCCATCCTCCGGCGGCCGCTGCCGCGTTGACGTTGGCCCATCACGAGAATTGAAGTCGAGGGCCGCGTTATTGTCGTGGCGTCTTTTGCGACTGTGGTAAATGGCGATGCTGGTGCCGCGCGGAACCCACGGGGTTTATGCAACGGGTGTCCCTTGTCCTTTGAGGAATTCCGGATCGGACAAAGTGCGGCTGCTCCAGGCCATCAATGGGGTTTGTGCGAGGAGGAACAGGCTTGTGAAGGAGTTTTTCGCATTCCAGGCCTCGCCCAGACCGAAGATCAGAAAGCAGCCGGCGACGCCAAGGCAGCAGAGGCCGCATGCGAGTTCGGGCCGCGACTTCGCGCGAATCGACAGTTGCCACCCTCGAATAGCCGGCAGGAGCAATACGCCCAGCAGCGGAAGGAATCCCAGCAAGCCCTGAGCTACGAGGCTCTGCAAGTAAGCCGAGTGGGCGTGCGCGGCGAGGTTCGGGTTCACGGCGAGGAGGGGATCCTGTCGCGCGTCGGTCAGGGCTGTAAGTCCCGTGAGGTAGTGCCCAGTTCCAATGCCGAACACAGGGCTCTGCTGCCAAAGTTCCAGACAGAGGGCCCATAATTCCAGACGCCCCCCCAAGGAGGTGCTCGCCATGCCCGGAGTCGCCTGCCACCACGCTGCCGTTTCCTCAATACCTCTGAGTGTATGTCCGACAGCGTCGGGGAGGACTACGAAAGCGAGGCCGATGCCCAGGATCATGGTCAGCATGATTCCCGAAGCCCGTCGATGCTGCCCCCGCCGTTGGAAGAGGAAAGCTGCGAGAACGCCGGCGGTCGGCAGTACCAAAAAAGCATTGCGCGTGAGCGAGAGGTTGGTGGCCAAAAGGCCGCAAAGGGCCGCAACCAAAAACAGGATTCTGGCCCAGCCGCGTGCCGCAAAAGCGAGGGCGGCGAGGACGCAGGAAAGCAGAATGGCTGTGTCTCCGAACAGAATCGGATGCACCGCTCCATGCGCCCGGTCGACTCCGGCGCTTACCTGGCTCAGGGCCACAGCTCCCGATCCGATGGCTCCGAAGCTGAGGATTACGCCGATTAGAGGTTGAGTCCCGGGCGATTTGTGGCGGATGGCGAAGTATATCGGAACCGCGAGTGCGAACCGCAAATGACGTTCGAGGCGTCTCGCTCCGAGGAGCGGGTCCTCACTTTGGGTGAGGCTGATGATCGCCGCGAACGGGATCAGGAGCAGGCAAACGAGCCAGACGGTCTCCAATCGGTCGATCGAAGGTGGCTTGTTTTGGCAGGCGACAAGGCCGAGGGCTCCTGCGATCCACCAACCACTGCTCGCCGCTCCCGGAAGGATATTGGAAAGAGCGAGCGCTATGGGCACGGCGAGGAGCAAAAGACTCACGGCCTGTCCGCGAAGCCGGAAGACCTTGCTTTCTGTACCAGGCTCGCTCACGGTTTTTTCAGCGATTCGGGGGGTCGGGCCATGCCGATGATATTCGCTTCCCCCATGAATGAAATCTCCCACGCGGAGTGTGGCGATCCTGCGTTGGGGGCGCAAGCGAAACCGCTGACTTTGCTCGTTTTTTGCGCGGAGATTTGGGTCTGCCGCGGACCCGAGGCTCAGCTCTTGCGCACAAGCCGAGCGACCGCCTCGGTGTGTGGTGTCTGCGGAAAGAGGTCGATCGGTACCACTTGTTCAATTCGGTACGACACACAGAGGCGGCCCAGGTCGCGTGCAAGCGTGGTTGGGTTGCAGGATACGTAGACGATCTTTCTGGGCAAAAGTCGCAGGAATTCGTCGATGGCTTCGGCCGCCCCGCTGCGTGGTGGATCGAGCACGATCAGATCAAAGCTGCCCGCCGGATAGCGCGGAAGGGTTCGATGTACATGACCGATCCGGCCCTCGAGATTATGGAGCTGGAGGCGCTCGGCGTTCGCTCGGAGTGCTTCAATGCCGCGGCGATCGCGTTCGATCCCCAGCACCGAAGCGCCGGATCGAGCCAGCGGGATGCTCAGATTTCCCGCACCGGCATAGAGATCGGCGACCCGAGTCTCGGAGGTCACCTCGGCGAAAGAGAGCATGGTGGAAATCAGCTGGTGATTGCCACTGTCACTGACCTGGCTGAAAGCGCCTGCGCGGACATGCATTTCTTCGCCGCGGAGTTCGACTCGGATGCGGTCCATGCCGAGCGCGTGGTAGAAGCCCCGGCCGTGCAGAACGAGAGTCGAGAGTCGGGATTCTTCGCGCAGCAGCGCTTCGCTGCTGGCGCGATCTCCGTCGGCCAGAGCCCCGTCACATTGGCCGATCAGCGCCATCCGGTCGGATTCTCCGGTCCAGGCAAGCTCGATCCGATTGATTCGAGTTTCCAGACGCCGAACCCACCGTCGGGCGAGTTCAATGCCGCCCGCCAGCGCAGGTACGCCCAGCAGGCACTCGTCGATCGGGATCAGATTGTGGCTTCCTCCGGCGAAAAAGCCGACTTCCTTGCGTTCGACCCGGAGGGATAGGCGTCGGCGATAGGCCAGAGGGGCGGAAGCCGCCAGAATCGGGTCAATCGTGGTACCCGCAAGGCCGTCGGTGCGGGCGAATACTTCCTCGATGCTCTTCTGCTTGGTGTCGCGTTGCGAGTCTTCGTCGAGGTGTTGCCATCCGCATCC
>DLYX01000160.1 GCA_003447545.1 Deltaproteobacteria bacterium
GACCGGTGCAACTTCAACACAGTCGACCACCGCCGCGATCGCTTCGTCCGGCGGAACGATGAGGTAGCTATAATTGTCTTGAAGAACGGGGACCGGGATCACTCGCAAGATCTTTTCCCTCCTTGGAGTCTCTGCAAAGAATCTCTGCCATCTTGCACCACCGAAGCAACAGCTTCAACCGAGGTCTTGCGCCTGTAGCCCGCGATCGCGACACTTGATCCTAATGACGCTCTTTCCGCGCGAACGCTGGGCTGCGCTTGAGAACTCGGGAATTCAGGTCAACTTTCCCTTCTTTCTCGCCCCGATGGTAGGGCTTTCTCATGTGGCGCTTCGTGAGACCCTGCGCTCCTATACTCCGGAAGGCGCCAAATCATTGGTGTTCACCGAAATGCTCTCTTCGCGACGCCTGTCGGCCGAGCGCGTGGGCGATCGACCCGAAACTCGCCATACTGCCGAAGAGACCAATCTGGTTCCTCAGTTGCTCGCCAACGAAGAGCGCTTCATTGAAATCGCGCTCGAGAAACTCGAGGCCATGCGCCCCGCCGCTATTGATATCAATATGGGTTGTCCCGTGGACAAGGCATTGAAGCATAACTGGGGAGTCGCCCTGATGGGCGACCCAAAATACGCTGAAGAAGTCGTTCGCGCTACCGTTCGCCACTCTACGAGACCGGTGTCCGTCAAGTTGAGAACCGGCTTGAAAGACGACCCAGATTACCTATTGGACTTCGCGCGCATGCTAGAGGCTGCTGGTGCGTCTTGGCTAACTGTCCATCCGCGTATCGCCTCCCAAAAAAGGCGCGGCTTCGCCCGCTGGGACTACCTCGCTCGAGTGCGCGACGCTGTGCAAATCCCCGTCATCGGTAACGGCGACGTGCAGACAGCCGATGACGCTCTCGATCTCTTGCGCCGGACCGGATGCGATGGCGTGATGATCGGCCGCGCCGCGGTCGCCCGTCCCTGGATCTTATGGCAAATCGGCGAGATGGCGGGGTTCGCGCCACCCCCGGGACGCGACGGTGGCGCCCCGAAGGGGCGGTATGCTGAAGGTGCGGAGTACCCCGAGGCCTTTGGTAAATTTCGCGAGGTCGCCGAGGAGTTCTTCTCCCCCGAAGATGCTCGTCGGCGATCGAGGTTTTTTGTTCATTGGGGTGGACGTTGGCTCGCCTTCGGCCACGAATTTTGGCGTCGGGTCAATTCGGCTCCGGACCTCGACAGCATGGCTGAAATCTCTGACGACTTCTTTGCCAAGCCCCAACATATGACCGAGAGAACGACCTTGCGCAGCTAGGACTTAATCCCCGGATGTCTCGGTCGACGGACCTGTGCTCGTCGGCTCGGATTCGACATCGGTGCCACCCTCGGGAGACTCCTCGGATTCGTTCGAGTCATCGACCCGTGCGAGACTTACCAGCCTCTCGCCATCATCGATCTCGATCAGCTTCACACCCTGAGTGTTTCTTCCGACCACACGAATATCTTCAACACGAAGGCGGATCAGGCGGCCACGGTCCGTGACCAGCATCAATTCGTCATCGTCCGAAACCTGCACGACAGCGACAACGTCACCCGTCTTGGTACCGACCTTCATCGTGCGGATGCCCTTGCCACCGCGCGACTGACTTCGATAATCCTCCAGAGCGCTGCGTTTTCCCTGCCCCTTCTCCGAAACCGTCAAAAGGCGAGCTTCGGCTGCAAGAATCTCGAGACTGACCACCTCGTCGCCCGTGCTCAAATGGATACCGCGAACCCCACCAGCCGAGCGACCCATCGAGCGCACGCCTTCCTGCGGGAAGCGAATGGCCATCCCGTTGCGACTCGACAGCAGAACCTCTTGCCCCGGATCGACCAGGGACGCACCAATCAGTTCGTCGTCCTCATCGAGGTTAATTGCGATGATGCCGGCTGTCCGTCGCCTCGAATAAGCCATCAGCGGCGTCTTCTTGACCGTCCCTTTACGAGTCGCAAACAAAACGTGCGGGCCCTCGCTGAACTCGTGAATGGGAAGAAACGTCGAGACCTTCTCGCCAGACTCCAACTGCAACAAATTGACGATCGCCTTGCCGCGAGCGATTCGACTTCCGGGTGGAATCTCATAGACCTTGCGCCAATGAAGTTTTCCCGAGTTGGTGAGGAACAGCAGGATATCATGTGTCGAGGCAACAAAAACCTGCTCGATGAAGTCCTCGTCTCGCGCGGTCGCGCCTTTCTTCCCGCGCCCGCCTCGTTTCTGGGCTCGATACTCTGTTGCCTCAATTCGCTTCACATAACCTGCGTGTGAGACCGTCACGACCACGTCTTCGCGCGGCGTAAGATCTTCCATCGAGAGATCGCCGGCGGCCTCGATGATGGTGCACCTTCGTTCGTCCCCGTAGCGCTCCTTGATGCCTTCGAGCTCGCCGCGGATGATGCCGTCGATCTCGGATGGCGTTGCGAGGATATGCTTGAGACGGCCGATCAATTCGACCATTTCCTGGTGCTCTTCGAGAATCTTGTCCCGTTCAAGGTTGGTCAAACGCTGCAGGCGCATATCCAGAATTGCCTGCGCTTGACGGTCGGAGAGAGCAAAGGTTCCGATCAGATCGTTCTTGGCTTCGACCGGGCTTTTGGATGCTCGAATCAAGGCAATCACGGCATCAAGATTATCCAGCGCAATTTTCAAGCCCTCGAGAATATGAAGCCGTTCCTCTGCCTTGCGCAAATCAAAAAGTGTTCGCCGCGTAACGACTTCACGCCGGTGGTCGAGGAAGACAACCAGTGCCTCCCGCAAATTCAGAAGCTTGGGACGCCCTTCGACAATCGCAAGAAGATTCACACCAAAGGAATCCTGCATCGCGGTGTGACGATAGAGTTGGTTCAGAACGACCTGCGAGTTCGCGTCGCGCTTCAGTTCCACAACAATCCGCATCCCGCTGCGATCCGACTCATCACGAAGGTCCGAAATCCCTTCGATCTTCTTGTCGTTGACCAATTCGGCGATGCGTTCGATCAGGCGAGCCTTGTTCACCTGGTAAGGGATGGCATCGACGACAATCTTCTCGCGTCCGGTCTTCTCGTTTTCCTCGATCTCCGCGCTCGCGCGGACCTGCAGAATTCCTCGGCCGGTCGCATACGCTTCACGAATGGGGGCGCGCCCACAGATAACCCCGCCTGTCGGAAAATCCGGGCCCGGGATATACTCCATCAAATCGAGCGAGCTCAACTCTGGTTGCGCGAGGAGAGCTACGCATCCATCCACCACCTCCTTGGGGTTATGGGGAGGGATATTGGT
>DLYX01000182.1 GCA_003447545.1 Deltaproteobacteria bacterium
CACCGTAAGGCGTGCAATCCCGGATAAAAAAGCAGAACCTCCAACACCGTTCGTGCGGCCGGATCCCGCTCGAAGGCCACAAAAACGTCTTCCCGCGCTCGCTGGAAGATGTTCATCAGCGACGCGTCTTCCCTTTACCCGGCTTGCTTTTCCGGGGCGGCTTACGTTTTCCGTCCTGATACAATTTGAAGTCAATCGCATCGACCAGGGCCTGCCAACTCGCCTCGATCACATTGTGCGAAACACCCACAGTCGTCCAATGAGCGTGCTCGTCCGAGGATTCGACCAGCACGCGGACCACCGCCTGAGTCCCCTCGCCCTCTTCCAGAACGCGAACTTTATAGTCGACCAGGCGCATCTCTTCGATTGCAGGATAGAAACCGACGAGCGCCTTTCGCAGAGCGCCGTCCAGAGCGTTCACAGGTCCATTGCCGACGGCTGCGGTGTGCTCGATCGTGCCATCCGGTGCCTTGATCATGATCGTCGCCTCCGAGACCGGCGCGTCCTCCTCGTTGCGCTTCTCATCAATGACGCGGAACCCGAGGAGCTCAAAGTGGCGGAGCTTCGCGCCTTTGATCGCTTTTTGCAGCAAAAGCTCGAATGACGCATCAGCTCCCTCGAACTGGTAGCCGCGATGCTCCAGCGCCTTGAGCTCATGAAGCAGTTCTTTCGCCTTGGGCTCGAGGACTTTCTGGGAAATCCCGAATTCCTTGGCTTTCGACAGCAGGTTCGAGCGGCCTGCCTGATCGGAAACCAGGATTCGCTGATGGTTCCCCACTGCCTCGGGCGGGATATGCTCATAGGTCGCGGCGTTCTTGCGCACGGCCGAGACATGCAATCCGCCCTTATGGGCGAAAGCGCTCTGCCCCACATAGGCCTGCTGCTTGGCAGGCTCACGGTTGGCCATCTCGTCGACGAAATGAGACAAATCCGTCAGTGCGGTCATCTGCTTTTTACGCACCAGCGAATAGCCGAGCTTGAGCTGCAGGTTCGGGATCACGGAAATCAGATTCGCATTCCCGCAGCGCTCTCCGATCCCATTGATCGTACCCTGCACTTGCAGGCAACCGGCCTCGACGGCCGTAATCGAATTGGCCACCGCCATCTCGCCGTCGTTATGACAGTGGATGCCGAGCGGGATTCCGATGGATGATGCCGCAGCTTCCACACCCTTCTGAATGTCAACGGGCATACTGCCGCCGTTGGTGTCACAGAGGCAGACAAGTGAGGCGCCGCCCGCGGCCGCCGCCTGCAGGCATGCGAGAGAGTATTCGGGATTCGCCTTCCATCCGTCGAAGAAATGTTCGGCGTCGAGAATGACCTCGTCGAAACTCTTGTTCAGATACGCGACCGAGTCCTGAATGATTTCCAGATTGGCGGCCTGTGAAATCCGCAAGGCGTCGCGCACATGCAAGTCCCAAGTCTTCCCGACAATCACCGCGACCGGAGCCCCTGTCCGTTTCAGAAGTTCTAGATTTTCGTCCTTGGCCGCCGTCACGTTGGCCCGCCGGGTGGATCCGAAGGCGGTGATCTTCGCATTCTTCAAACCAAGCGCCAATGCAGGTTTGAAGAAAGCCGCATCCCTGGGGTTCGACCCCGGGTAACCACCCTCGATATAATCGACACCAAAATCGTCCAGGCGTTCGGTAATCGCGAGCTTGGCCTCGACAGTCAAAGCAACTTCTTCACCCTGGCAACCGTCCCTCAGGGTCGTATCGTATACTTGAATCCTCTTCATGAAGGACTTTCTTTCTCGACCAATTCGGCATGCAGTGCCCGGACCGCGAGTTCGGCATATTTTTCATCAATGACCAACGAAACCTTGATCTCGGAGGTCGAGATCATCTGGATATTGATACCTTCCCGAGAAAGCGTTTCGAAAATCCTTGCGGCCACGCCGGCATGACTTCGCATGCCCAGACCAACGACCGATACCTTGACGATATCGGATTCTCCCCGCACGTCCCCCGCGCCAATATCCTCACCGATTTTCGAGACCAACGCGAGGGCTTCCGAGAGCTCGGCGCGCGGCAAGGTAAATGTCACGTCCGTGTGTCCCTCGGCGCCACCATTCTGGATAATCATGTCCACAATGATACCGCTCGCCGCTATCGGCGAGAAGATTTTCTCCGCTAATCCGGGTCGATCCGGAACTGAGGCGAGACTGATTTTTGCCTGATCCCGATCGAGGGCCACTCCAGACACGAGAACATCTTCCATGCGAGCCTCCTCCGGTACGACAAAGGTACCGGGCTCTTCATTGAAACTGGATCGGACATGCACACGCACGTCGTAACGTTTGGCAAACTCCACAGACCGTATTTGCAGAACTTTCGCGCCGAGACTCGCGAGTTCAAGCATTTCTTCCTGACTGATTCGGTCCAACTTGCGAGCGTGAGGTACAATCCGTGGGTCGGTCGTATAAACGCCATCGACGTCTGTGAAGATCTCGCAGACATCTGCGCCGATCGCTGCCGCGATTGCTACCGCACTCGTGTCCGAACCCCCACGCCCCAATGTCGTAATATTACCCGCAGCATCACAGCCCTGAAACCCGGCAACCACAACAACCTGCCCCTGCGCCAGGGCCTGCAGAAGATTTTCAGCGTCGATCGAACGAATCCGAGCCCGCCCGTGGGCATCGTCTGTCTCGACCCGAATCTGGTGGCCAAGGAACGAGCGCGCGGGCACGCCTTCCGCCTCGACCGCGATCGACAGCAGTGCCGACGAGACCTGTTCTCCGCTGGCGACGACAACATCCGACTCACGACGGGAAGGATTACCCGAGAGCTCCGCAACCAGACCCAGCAGTCGGTTGGTCTCGCCCGACATCGCCGACACGACGACAACGACCCTGTCGCCTGCCCGCGCGCGGCTGGCAACGCGCCGA
>DLYX01000215.1 GCA_003447545.1 Deltaproteobacteria bacterium
GTTGCTTGCCCAGACGTTCCCCCCGAGGGGTGATGCCCGTGATCCGACCGATCATCTCCAGCACATGATTCACGGTCACTCGCGAGCCCCCGCCGATATTGTAGGCGGTTCCGGGCGTGCCATTTTCGAGAGCCAGCAGGTTGGCGCGGACCACGTCACCCACAAAAGTGAAATCTCGTGTCTGCTCGCCATCATCATAAAGAGTAATTTCAGACCCCTCGAGTTGGGCTCGAAGGAATTTATGGAAAGCCATATCCGGACGTTGGCGAGGACCGTAAACCGTAAAGTAGCGGAGAGAAATCGTCGGGACGCCAGCGGAAACCGTATAGAGCCGTGAAAGATGCTCGCCAGCCAGCTTGCTGACTCCGTAGGGGGAAATTGGCTGCGGAAGCGTCTCTTCGCTGGTCGGGAAATCCTTCGCATCGCCGTAGATGGAAGAGGACGAGGAATAGACAACCCTTGTTTTCCTCGCCAGACAGGCCTCCAGCAACCTCTGCGTTCCCTGAATATTTGAGTTGCAGTAGATCGAAAAATCCTGCCCCCAACTCGCACGCACCCCGGCTTGAGCGGCGAGATGAATTACCGCATCCACATCCGCACAAATCGAATTCAGATCGGCCGTCATCAAATCTTCTTCGAGAAACGTAAAGTTGGGATTTCCTATAGCGTTCTCGATGTTTTTCTCTTTACGCTCGCGCGGATAATAATCCAGAAAGCAATCGAGCCCACGCACCTGATCGCCGCGCAGCAAAAGAGCATCTACAATCTGTGAACCGATAAACCCTGCGCATCCTGTAACTAAAATCAACATTCTGAAATCCTCGGGCCTGAGTTTAACCACATCCCGCAGGCATTGCCCATAGACAGTTTTGTCCTGCGCCAAGCGCTAGGCGGTCCGCCTCGCCAACAGGGAAAGAAGATCGGCCTCCTCGTCCGCAGGCATCCGCAGCTCCAGACGAAGCGCCACCAGACGCCCCCGCGCGAAGGGAAAGCGTCTCAACTTCACGAGGTCTTTCTCCGTGCAGACGATCAGGTCCGCCGCATGAGCAACCTTCGAGATCTGCTGCCAGTCGGCTTGGTCAAAATCGTGATGGTCGGGATACTCCAGCACGTCTATCGGTTGGACTTCGAGATCACCGAGCAGTTCATAAAAAGATGTAGGGTCAGCGATCGCGGACACCGTCACGATCTTGCGGCCGACAATGGTGCCGAGTGGCCGGACCATTGTCTCACCGTCCTCATAATGGATCACTGCGGACGGGGCGAAGCCCGCGGTAAAGACCGGAACGCCCGGAACCGCTGCCGAAACCCGTGCACCGACATCGGCAGGCTCCCGAGTTTTCGTGACCACGACAGCATCTGCACGCCGAAGCGCCGCCAGAGGCTCGCGCAAGGGACCTGCCGGCAGTAGCCCTCCATTTCCGAAGCCTGCCCGGCCATCCACCAACACGATATCCATCGATCGCCCCAGACGGCGATGCTGGAAACCATCATCAAGAACAATCAGGTCGACCTCGTTTGTCGAGGCAGCTTTTTGCGCAGCCGCCACCCGATCCGCTCCGCAAACCACAGGAACACCGGCGCGCTCGGCCAGCAGCACCGCCTCGTCCCCGACTTCTGAAACATCTTCGCTGAGCTCCGAGCCGTTACCGACCATGACCACCCGCCCCTTGAGCACCCCCCCATAACCACGTGTGACGATCGCCGGTCGATAGCCACGCGCGCAGAGACGTTCCGCAAGCCACAGCGCAAAAGGAGTCTTGCCAGTTCCACCCACCGTCAAATTCCCGATGCTGACAATCGGCACGTCGACCGCATGGGTTCGGAAAAGTCCAAAACGATAGGCCGCTCCCCGGAGGCGAACAGCGAGGCCAAATAAAAGTGCTGCCGGCGCAAGGAGGACTCGCAAGGCACCTCGATGACGCCATCCGACGAGCACGCGCTCGCGCAGTCCGCTTTCCTGGTCCACCCTCATACCAGCGACCTTCCATTCAGCGGTACCTCGAGCGCCCTCCAGGTATCGTCGAGCGCACCGGAGAGTTCTGCCGCCATCGCACGCGCTGCGGTGGCCGCCTCCGGATCGCGGACATGAAGAAAATGCTCGATCTCCACTGCCAATTCGGCAGCAGTTGCCGCACGACGGAGTCCGCCTGCAGCTTCCAGCCGGTCTGCCAACTCAGCCACGGATTCGATATGAGGCCCCACCACAATGGGGACGCCAAAGCGCGCCGGCTCGAGAAGGTTGTGCCCACCCACGGGCACCAAACTACCGCCCACGAATGCGACTCGCGCCATCCCGTAGCAGCCCGCCAACTCTCCCAGCGTATCGAGCAGCAGCACCTGCGGGCCTTTCGGGAACCTGGCGCCCACGAGTTCGCTCCTGCGCAGGAACGGGATTTCCATATCGGATAATTGATCCGCTACCTCCACGAAGCGCTCCGGATGACGCGGGGCCAAAATGAGGAGGAGATCCCGATGGGTTCGTTGCAGCGACTGCAGCGCTTCCGCCAGAAGCAATTCCTCACCGGCATGGGTCGACCCCGCCACGACCAGCTCTCGGGAGGCCAGGCTCGCAAGCACCGCGGGAGGCTCCTGAACCTCCCCGCTTCCCTTCAAGGAGCCCGTGACAAAAAGCCGTTCCGCATCGACCCCGAGGGACAGGAGACGACTACGGTCCGCTTCGGATTGCAGTAAAAAGCGCGAGACGCAGTCGAGAACCGCGCGAGAGAATCGGGGAAACATCGCGAGCCCACTCGCAGCACCGGCCGAAACACGC
>DLYX01000025.1 GCA_003447545.1 Deltaproteobacteria bacterium
TGAGTGCTCCGTGCTCCTGATCACGGTCAAGCACCGGAGCATGTTGGATATTATTTCCAACGAGTACCGCAGTCTCATCGACACGCTCCCCGATTTGGTGATCGTCCACGACGAATTGGGCACGATCCTGTTCGCCAATACTGTCGCCTCACAAGTTCTCGACATTTCCATCGCCAATCTCGTGGGAACCAACGTACTCGACCTCTTGTCCCCCGAAGAACTGATTGCCGCGCGTCAACGCGGGAAGGATCGTCTGAAAACCGGGGCCGATAAATTTTTTGGCTACCAACTGCGCCGGCAAACAGCCGAGGGTGAGGCCATCGACCTTGATATTCGCTCGATGCCCTTTTGGAAGGACGGCGTGCGTGACCTCGTCCTCGTCGTCGGGAAAAATGCGACGCCAGACGAGAGCCGGCAGATCCGCCTCGAAACCGCCCGCCTGCGAACCGAAGCGGATAGTGCATCCAAGAGTGCGGTGCTTGCCCAGACCAGCCACGAGATACGGACGCCTCTGAACATCGTATTCGGCATGATCGATATGGCCCTCGATCAGACCATTTCCCCAACCGCGAGCGGGTACCTTACCATGGCCCGCTCGGCCGCGCGGACCCTGCTCTCGCTGCTCGATGATTTTCTCGAATTCTCGAAGCTGGAGGCGGGCAAGCTTACTCTCCGGGAATCCTTCTTCTCGCCGGAAGAAGTCATCCGAGAGGCCTGCGCTGGGCTCGAACTACTGGCCAAAGAAAAAGACCTGCACCTGCGTCTGGTGATCGATGCCAAGCTACCCCCACGGCTATTCGGAGATGCTGGCCGACTCCGCCAGATCATCGCCAACCTGACAACCAACGCCATCAAATACACCGAGAGCGGGACCATTCGCGTCAAGGTCGGACTCGCCAGCAGGGACAACGATCGCTGCAATTTGCACCTGCGGATCGCCGACACCGGTTGCGGCATCTCTCCGCAGGCACTCCCGTTTCTCTTTCAACCCTTCTACCAGATCAATCAGGAAACCGAGGGAAGCGGACTGGGGCTCGCCATCGTGAAAGAATTGGTCGAACTCCTCGGTGGCCGGGTCTGGGTGGAGAGCGTCGAAGGCAGGGGTAGCGAGTTCCACTTCACGGCAGAATTCAGGTTCGATGCGGCCACGACATCACCCGAGACTGGGCATCCGCTTGCACCCGCCCTCGACGACTCGCCATAAGGGCCGGACATCCGCTACAGATTGGCCATGCCCAGCCTTGACTCCTTGCCGGCAGCCCGAGACCCGCGCGACTCGCGCGATCTGAAATCCGGCACCATTATTTCCGATCGCAACGGTTACTACGACAGCCAGAACATCGTGGCCGTCGAGGTCGCCGATCAGCAACATCCGACTCTTTCGGTCGTGCTTCACCATTCGGAAAATCGCGAGGGCGGCCCGGGCTTGCGGCTCTTCGGCTCGCGGAGCTTCGATCAGGGAAGAAGCTGGACGCCGCTCGCTGCGATCGAGCCTGACCCCGAGCGCCAATCGCACGACGGCTACCAACTCGTCCAACGGCGTCCGGGACGACCCGACCGCATCTTCGTTTTCTACGGCTGCAACTTCGGGGCGCACCCCGCGGGCAAAACCCTCTCTCGCACCGATATGCAGCTGGACGAAGGATACTATTTCCGCTTTTCCGACGATGCCGGTGCGAGTTGGAGCCACCAGCGCGGCGTCGTCCCCGTGCGACGCACCCGGATTGACCGTGCCAACCCGTGGGAAGGCCGCACGATGGGGATGTTCCTCTGCGACAAGCCATCGATCATCGATGGCGCGGTCTATATGGCCTTCCAGAAAACCCCCGATGGGGCTGGCGAAACGGCTCACTCGGAGGTTTTTTTCCTTTGCAGCAAGGACTTCCTGCACTGCGAGGATCCCACCACGGCAACCTGGAAGACTCTACCCGAGGGCGATGCCGGCCTATGCGCTCCCGGCGGAGCGCTTGCGCTGGGCGAAGAACCCCATGTGCTCTCGGTGGGAAAAATTCCGGGCCGTCTCTTTTCTCTGTGGCGCACCGAGACGGGAAAATTGGCGGCCTCCTATTCGAGCGACAGCGGCAAGCATTGGGAGCCCAGCTTCTGGTTGAACTTTGACGGTAAACCCCGGCCGCAAAGTCCATCGGGATATTTACGCAACCCGCGTGGTGCGATCACGCCCTGCGAACTCCGCACGCCATCGGCAACCGCAGGCAGCGAATACGCGCTCCTTTACTATAATAATGGCCGCACCGAACGGTCGGGATATTGTGGCCGACGCGTTTTATGGTTGACCACAGGGCGCTCGACCGACGACGGCCATATCTGCTGGCATCAACCGGAAATCGTCCTTTGGTGGGATGGGCCCGGCTACGAGGAACGTGACGACTGGAACGAGGAATGGTCCATCGTTGACGGCCCGGGATATGCCGATTGGCTCGAAGACCAGCATGGCCGTCTATCCTTTGTGCAGTCCAACAAACTCGGCGTCCGCTACCATATTGTCGAGCCGCGCTTGTTGGAGTTGCTCCGACACCAGCCCGAACTCGAGGAGCTGCCCAAGGAAGCCAAATCTCTGGATGTCCAACCCGACTCGCCTGAATCAGGAGCAGCGTGCGCTGTCGTGGATGCGCCGGCGCTCGTCGACATCCGATCGCGCGGCGGCTTCACGATCATCCTGCAACTGCGCGGCAACCGAAAGAGCCTGCGACCGGGTGAATCAATCATCGAGGCCTGGTCCACCATCACGGCCGCTCGCGGCGAGGGACCGACCGAGAAGACCCTCACGCGGGGCTATGCGATCCGCCTGACCGAAGATCTCGAAGTCGAGCTCCTCCTGCGTGACGGCTGCGGCGAAGACGTTCATCATGCCTCGAATGCGTCGGGACATCCCGAGATCTGGGACGAGCAGTCGCATACGATCGCTTTCATATGCGACGGAGGTCCGCGCATCCTCTCGACCGTCGTCGACGAGACCCTGGATGACGGCGGCCACACATCCCAAGGTTGGTCTTTTCTTCCGAAAATGCTCGGCGACCTCGGCGGTGACGAGCTGGTCCTGTGCGCCGCGTTCGGCGGCCAGCTGGAGAGACTTCTGGTGTACGACCGCCCGCTGACCACCAGCGAAGCGATCAGTGCCAGCCGCGCGCTAAGGAGTCCGGCTCCACTCAAACCCCGACCGACCTTGTAGATTCTCGTCGCAAGAGCAGGTGCAAGCCACCCCGAAGTTACGCTAGGGTGAGAGAATGCCAAGTCCCGAATTCACAGCCGTCCTCGCCCTGATGGGCGATGCCTCGCCCTTTGCCCCTGGTGCCGAAGTGTCTGTTCTCCGCGAGGGCATGGAAGCCATGATGGGTGCCATGCCAGCGCCCGCCGGCATGAAGGCCGAACCCATCAGCGCCGGCGGTGTTCCCGCAGAATGGATTTCATTTACCGACAGCGACACTTCCCGCGCCCTGCTCTATTTGCATGGCGGCGGCTATGTGATCGGATCGATCGCGACCCATCGAGCGCTCGCGGGACGCCTCGCACGTGAGCTTGGCTGCCGTGTGCTGATCCTTGACTACCGACTCGCCCCCGAAAATCCGCACCCCGCCGCAGTCGAGGATGCTTTGGCGGCCTGCCGATTCCTGCGCGACAGCGGCATTGCCCCTGACAAGACCGTCATCGCCGGCGACTCAGCAGGCGGTGGTCTGACGGTCGCGACGCTATTGGCGCTGCGCGATGCCGGAGAACCTCTACCGGCGGCAGCCGCGGGCCTCTCCGCATGGCTGGACCTCGCGGGTACCGGTCCCTCGAATACCGAAAAGGCCGCGGTCGACCCCGTGGTCACCATGGAGGGTCTGCTTGAGATGGCCGGTTGGTATCTCGGCGAACAAGCGGCCTCGGACACCCCTACCGCATCACCCCTTTACGCTGACCCATCTGGCCTGCCGCCGCTCCTGCTGCAGGTGGGCGAGGCGGAAGTCCTCCGGGATGATTCCACCCGCTTTGCGGCAAAGGCCAAGGAGGCCGGCGTTTCCGTGCAGCTCGAAGTCTGGCCCGACATGGTCCATGTCTGGCACGCCTTCGGTGATGATGTCCCGGAGTCACGCGACGCGGTTGCCGGTCTCGCGCAGTTCCTCAACAAGCACGTGTCGACAAGCTAGAAGCGAAACGCCGCCCAAAACGAAACTGCAGGAGGATTCCTTTCGCCGCGGAGATGGCGCTCCCGCGGCCTACTCGGATTCAATCCAGCGCATCCGTCGGTAGTCAAACCCCTCGGCTCCGTCCACCGGCAGTTTCACGACCTCAAAATAAGGCGACAAATCAAAATCTCGTGGCGTTATGAGTTGCGACTTCTTATGCTCGAACAAACCCGAGTAGGGGCGCCGCCAGACCCGCAAGGGGGACCACGCACTCCGGGATTCCGGCGGTTCTTGCTCGAGAAGGTGAGGCAGGATCGGAAAGCCCACATCCTGAAAGGCCTGCGCAATCAAGCTCGAGCAAATCACCTCGTGGGTAAGTTCGCTGGTCGCCTCGAGCGCCTTGCGACGGAATCGTGCCGGAATCAATTCCACCGGAAATAGATAACGCGCCAACTCGAAGACTTGCCGCACATTGTAGCGGGAGCCGAGCTGGCCGACCGTTTTGCCAACGACCGTTTCAAGGTCCTCCTGACGAAGTCCAACCGGGCGACAGATCCGCAGATTGAAACCGTCGTAGCGCGACAAGGGGCTCAGAGTCACACCTTCCCCAAGGACAGCCTCGATCAATAAATGGTTGTCGCCCGCCTCACGCGACGCGGCGACTCCAGGAGGGAGGCTCTCCGGGAGCCCCTTTACCGGCGAGCCCAAATAGAGCGCGGCATGAGACCAGGAGCTTTGGGTCAGAAATTTGATCACCTCACTGACCCGCTGATTACCCTCCACCAGCAGCACATCGCCGCGACGCAAGGTGCGTCGGAGCATCTCGGGATTGACCGGCGGACCCGAGGCTTCTCCTTCGCGAGGTCGGGTCAGGTAAGCTGCTCCCCAACCAAAAGCCTTCGCGCGCAGCCAATTCACCTACTTCCTTTATTGGCCTCTCCGTTCATTCACAAGATCAGCGACAACGGGCTTGGCGCCGACATCTGGCCGCCGGAAGGCTCTCTGAACAGAGCGAAATCGGACCAAGTTGGCAGTGTTACCGGACTCAGGCAGCGAGCCCGCGCCGTGCACGGCGGTCGGCATTCGCGAGGTAGGCCTCGTAACCCATATTGAGATCGAAGAATTCGGTGCCGTCGAGTTCGATGACTCTGCTTGCGAGCGACTGGACGAATTGGACATCGTGGCTGGCGAAGACCATGGTCCCGTCGAACTTCAGGAGGCCATTATTCAAGGCAGTGATCGATTCGAGATCAAGATGATTCGTCGGTCCGTCGAGCACCATCACGTTCGGCGCCTGCAGCATGATACTCGCCAGCATACAGCGGACTTTCTCGCCGCCCGAAAGAACGCGGGCACTCTTCTCCACCTCGTCGCCACTGAAGAGCATCCGACCCAGGAAGCTCCTGACGAAATTCTCCTCCTGATTCTCGGTGAACTGGCGCAACCAGTTGGTCAGATTGAGATCGGTATCAAAGAACTGCGTATTATCTTTCGGAAAACAGCCCAGATTGACGGTGTGGCCGCGTTTCACTTCGCCCGCGTCGGGCTCGCGCATTCCCGCGAGTACTTCGAGAAGCCCCGTCACCGCCAAATCACTGCCGACGATCGCGATCCGCTCGCCCTTGCTCGCCGTGAAGCTCAAATCCGTGAACAAAGGCTCTCCATCAACGGAGAGGCTGATCTTGTCGATCGCCAGAACCTCTTTCCCGAGCGGCTTTTCGCCCGACGGAAATTCCACCCAGGGATATTTTCGGGATGACGGCTTGATCTCGTCGAGCGTGATCTTGTCGAGCAGGGACTTCCGAGAGGTCGCCTGACGCGACTTCGATGCGTTGGCACTGAAGCGCTGGATAAACGCCTGCAGCTCCTTGATCTTGTCCTCTTTCTTCTGGTTCGCCTGCCGACGCTGATGCAGAGCCATTTGGCTCGCCTCGTACCAGAAACTGTAGTTCCCGGTATAAATCTCGACTTTTTGGTAATCGATATCTGCGATGTGAGTGCAGATACGATCGAGGAAGTGACGGTCGTGCGAGACGACAATTACGGTATTTTTGAACCCGTAGAGAAACTCTTCCAGCCACAAGATCGAGTCGACATCGAGGTGGTTGGTCGGCTCATCGAGCAGGAGAATATCGGGATCGCCGAAAAGAGCCTGCGCGAGCAGCACACGAACCTTCTCGTTATCGGATAGATCCTTTACCAAACGACCGTGCCGCGCCTCCTCGATCCCCAACGAGTTCAGTAACTGGCCGGCGTCCGACTCCGCGTTCCAACCATCGAGGTTACCAAACTCCTCTTCGAGTTCTCCGGCGCGAATCCCGTCTTCATCCGAGAAGTCCGGCTTCGCGTAAATCGCGTCTTTCTCGGCCATGACCGTGGATAAACGTTGATGCCCCATGATGACCGCTTGCAGCGCTTCCACATCGTCGTACTCGAAGTGGTTCTGCTTGAGCATGCTCAACCGGAGGTTTCCCGGGACCGTCACGGCTCCCGAACTGGGCTCCTGCTCTCCCGACAAGCAGCGAAGAAAGGTGGACTTCCCCGCGCCATTGGCGCCGATCAGACCATAGCAATTGCCCGGTACGAACTTGGCGTTCACATTCTCGAAGAGGATGCGCCCGTGAAAATCCAGGGTAAGTTTCTCGGCAAAGATCATCAGTCGTTCTCCTCGGGCACGCCGATGCTTAGTGCTGGAGAGCCCAGTTCTCAAGCTGGGCACAGAAAATTCACTGTTGGCGGGGCTTGCGAGAGCCGAGCTGAAAGCAATTCCAGGCCGAGCACCGCCGCACGGGATCCTTGGCCCGCCCGAATTCGGGAGGGCGCGGGATGGCATCACCTTCCCGCGCCAGATACGCCCAGCAAGGATGTTTTTTCGCAAATTCCTCAAATTCGCGCTCTCGGGGCTGATCTTGCTCGCCGGCTTCCTGTGGCTCATCCAGACACCCTTCGGGTTTCAGCACGTCCTGACCCCCGCTCTGAGCCTCGGCGGCATCGGGACTCTCGATGCCGCTCATGGTCGCCTCGACCTTCGCGGCAAGCTGGTTCTCACTGACGCGCAGTATCGATACGAGGAAGCCGGAATTGAAGCGTCCCTGCAGTCCGGCTCGATTGCGATCGACCTCCTCTCCCTCTTCGGGAATGCGCCGATCGCCATCGAAAGCGTCGAAATTCAGCAAGGAACCCTCGTGCTCACGGATGCCCCGGCCGAGAGTGCGTCCCTGAGTGAGGCAAACCAGGTTGCTCCAGAAGCGGAAGCAAACACCACCAAAACAGCCCTCCGTCTGCCCTTCAGCGTCGGCCTTGGGGTTCTTTCGGATTTCACATACCGACAAATCCACCAGAGCGGCGACACCGTGATTGAGGCAGAATCCCTGCGCCTGGAAGATCTCGAAGCGGGAAAGCAGGGATCGCTCACAAGCCTCCTCCACTGGCGCAATCAAAACGCCACAGGCACGGGGGCCCAGGTCCACGCAGAGATCAAGGCCCAACTCTCGCTCAATGAAAGGAACAACCCGCGGAACTGGAAGCTTCAGGTTGAAGCGAGCCAAGGCTCCGGGGGAGGCAACGGAAAAGAAGCGATCAAAACTCTGAACCTCGCGATTCAGGCACAACACGATGGAGAGGACCACCTC
>DLYX01000383.1 GCA_003447545.1 Deltaproteobacteria bacterium
CTGAACGATGGGGATTTGGAGGGGAACCCCGACGGCAGCTTCGAAATCATCGCAAGCCCCGAGCCACAAGAGAAAAATTGGCTCAAGCTCGAGCCGGGTGCCGGGGGCATTACGACCCGCCATTATTGGGAGATGGAGCGCCAGATCGCTGCGGACCCGACTTTCCACGTCCCTCTCTGGATCGAACCGATCGATGATCCCGGGCCAGGCGCATTGATGGACGATGCCGCTGTCGCCGCAGGAATTCAGCGGGTCATCAACTTCGTCCGTGGAACCACCCTCGACTTCCCGGAAATTCCCGAGGAACTGATGCCCGCATGGATCTCAAAGGAAGTGAACAAATTCGCGGGCGGGGATAATGACAACGAATTGATTGGCCACTCGGCCAAGGACATCGACTATCGACAAACGATCTACGACCTCGGCCCCGATGATGCATTGGTGATGCGGGGGCGCTTCCCGCGCTGCCGGATGGGTAACGTCGTGATCTGGAACGAACAGCTTCAGACACCTCCTTATATCAACCGAAACGTGTCGCTGAACCGGCGTCAGGTCCAATACCTGCCGGACGGAAGCTTCGAAATCGTCATCGCACACAAGGACCCGGGCGTGCCCAACTGGATCGATGCTGCCGGCCAAAAAACCGGGATGATTTTTTGGCGGTTCCTCTTGCCCGAAGAGGAAGTTCCCCCAATCGAAACCCGACTGGTGAACGTCGCGTCCTTGCGTAACTGAGGAGGCTCCGCGCTCCCTCAGCTTCGACTCGGGGGTGTGCTCGAACTCTTTTTTCCGGAGTAGAGCTCACCCCGGAGCCAATGCTCGTGGTGATGAGCATCGCGCACATCCCAGCGAGAACCCGCAAACTCGCCATCGGGAACCTCGAGAAGAAGCCAGCGGAAAAAGGCTCCTATTTTCTCAGGCGCGATGGTCTCCCCGCGCTCGACCATGCCGACGTAAACACCACGGGCTGGAAAATCTTCCTCGGAGGCACCGATCGAGTCCGTCAGCATTTGCGTTTCGACCAGACCCGGTTTGGCGATCGCAAATCCGATTCTATCCCCGAGTTCCAGGCAGAGGCACCGCCAAAGCATCTCCGAAGCTACCTTCGAGACAGAATAAGCCGCTCCCCCTGCGCGAGGGTTCACGGATGCATCCGAGCCAGGAAAGAGCACTCGACCACCTGCGAGGGACTCGCGCAGGTCCATGACCAAATGCAAGCGGGCATCCACATTGGTAGCCATCGCCTTCCGCCACCCTTCGAGATCCATCGTCTCGAGCCTGCCCCGCGGGAAGATCCCCGCGCCATGGAACAGGCCCGAAAGGGAGCGCCCTGCTACCGCCCGGCGAATTTCAGCACGGGCAAGGCCCACTGTAACATCCGCCTCGACCGTGACGATGCGCCCCTGCCCCTGCGCCGCGGTTTCCGCGAGGGCTGATGCTCGCCGGCCGACCGCCAGAACTTCAGCCCCGGCCGAAGCGAGCGCGATAGCCGTCATCCGTCCAATGCCGCTGCTGGCACCGGTGACGAGGAAAAGAGATGGTTCCACAATGGCTGGGAAGAGTACCAGACGCGAAAACCGTGTCGAGGGACCAAACCAGCCAAATTTCCATGGACGTGCTGTCGCCACTTCCCGGACTTGCGAGCGGCTTGCCCGCAGACGAATCTCGGGGGCCAAAACTAGATGACACGCCATATGAATCTGATAGGTAGTGGCAGCGTGTTGCAGATCGTACAAAAACTGGTCGCCAACGACCGGATGCTGCGAGCGGTTCGACCCTTGATCGGACCGGTCAACCTCTGGACACCGGAATATCGACGGAACCCTCACGCCACCTGGAAAAACCTGCGCTGCGACAGCCCGATTGTCTACAGCCGGACTTTCCAGAACTGGGTCCTCACGCGTTACGAGGATGTGCACGAGGCTCTCCAGAGCCCTTGCCTGTCTTCGGACCGCTCGGTCGTACCCAGAGTTCGCCTCGCCCAGTGGTTGAATCGAAACGAGCCTGAGTTTCTGGACTTCCTGCAGCGTAACCTGCTGATGCGCGAAGGCGAGGACCATCGACGGCTCCGCCGTATCGTCAGCAAGGCGTTTACCCCGCGTCGCGTAAATCAACTGCGCCCCCGCCTCGAGGAACTTGCCGACGAACTCCTCGACGAAGCGACATCGCAGGGCGACATGGAATTGATTGGAGACTTTGCCTACCCCTTTCCGATTTCGGCGATCGCGGAGCTCCTCGGGATTCCCCGAGCCGATCGAGAAAAGTTTTTTGTCTGGACAGCAGACCTCGTTCAGATCCTCGACCCTTTGCAGGGAACCGATGGTGCGGAATCCATGCGACGCGCCGCCAGATCTCTTTACGCCTATTTTCGACCTCTTCTCGCCAAAAGACGGCTTGAACCCAAGGATGATCTGATGTCTGCGATGATCGCGGCAGAGGATGCCGGGGAAACGCTCGAAGAGGGCGATATGGTTGCGCTCTGCGGCCTCTTGCTGGCCGCGGGCCATGAAACTACCGCCAATCTCATCGGCTTGGCCGTGCTGAACCTGCTACGCCACCCCGAACAGCGCCAACGCCTGCAGGATGATCTCGGACTGCTTCCCACGGCTGTCAATGAATTCCTGCGTTACGAAAGTCCGATTCAATTAACCGATCGCGCCGTTGTGCAACGCTTCGAGATTGGCGGACGGGAATTCCGTCCCGGCCAGATTTTGGGAGTCAGCCTCGTTTCGGCCAACCGCGACGCAGCCCAATTCGAGAACCCCGACGAACTCGATCTCAGCCGCGAACACAACCCGCACCTCGCATTGGGCCAGGGCGCGCATTTCTGCCTCGGCGCCCAACTCGCAAAAATCGAAGGCGAGATTGCCCTCGGCGCAATCCTCCGGCGTTTCCCCGATTTTCAGGGACCGACCGAACCACCCGGCTGGCGACGCTCGGTGATCATCAGAGGACCAACCACCCTTCCGCTCCGTCTCCGAACCTAGGGTCTGAGAGCGCGATCTTCTGGCTACGAAAGCGACCCCATCCGCACAGGAATCCCTCGCGAGTGCAGGTATTCCTTGCAGGCACCGATCTCGATTTCGCGGTAGTGAAAAATTGAAGCAGCCAGTGCCGCGCTGGCATGCCCTTCACTCAAGGCTTCTTCCAGGTGCTCCACTGTCCCCGCACCACCTGAGGCAATCACCGGGACAGGAACCGCGTCGGCGACCGCGCGGGTCAGCCCGATATCATAGCCATCCTTCTGGCCATCGCGATCCATACTCGTGAGCAGAATCTCTCCGGCGCCATTCTCGACCAGGCGTTGCGCCCACTCGACGGCGTCCAGACCCGTTTCTCGGCGGCCACCGTGGGTGAAAACTTCCCAGCGGCCAGCCTCCACAAATTTCGCATCGATCGCGACCACCACGCACTGTGTGCCGAACTTTTCTGCAGCACGCGCCACCAGGTCGGGGTCCGCGACTGCCGCAGTATTCATCGAGACCTTATCCGCTCCTGCCGCGAGCAAGGTACGAATATCGGAAAGCTCGCGCACTCCGCCGCCGACCGTCAGCGGCATGAAGCACCTCTCGGCTGTTTCACGCACCACATCCAATATGATTTCACGTTCCTCATGTGATGCTGTGATGTCGAGAAAGGTTAGTTCATCCGCACCTTGGTATCCCTAGCGATAAGCGTCTTCCTCTTTACTGCCTTCCAAGCGCAAACCCACAAAAACGAAG
>DLYX01000626.1 GCA_003447545.1 Deltaproteobacteria bacterium
GCTCCACGAGGCGCCGCGCGCTGACGGCACCGAGATCGAAGATCTGCTGCTCTGTGCTCTAGGGCGCGTTTTCTCTGCGTGGACGGGTGCCGCGAGAGTGGCGGTGGATGTCGAGGGGCATGGTCGATCGGAGATTTCGGACGATATCGATCTGACCAGAACTGTGGGCTGGTTTACCACCCAGTTCCCCGTCCTTTTGGGCAGCGACGGACAAAACCTGGCGGACGATATCGAAAATACCAAGGAGATGCTGCGCGGAATTCCTCGGGGAGGCTTCGGCTTCGGCCTTCTGCGCGAGCAGGGCAGTACCCGAGGCCTCGTGCAGCCCGGAGTGGCGTTCAACTATCTGGGCCAGCTCGATCACGTTCTGGCGCCGGGTTCCGGGATTCGTCTATCGGATGCAGACATCGGTCCTCTGCGGGATCCGGCCTCCGCGCGTCCTTATATCCTCGAGTTGAACGGTCGTGTCGAGGAAGGGCTGCTGCGAGTCGCCTGGACCTATGGCTCAGAGCTTCACGACGCCGCTACCGTCAACGCCCTCGCCAGTGCCTATCTGGATGAACTTCGCAGCATCGTTACGCATTGCCTGACACCAGGCGTCGGCCGGCAAACGCCCTCGGACTTTCCGTTGGCGCAGCTCTCGCGCGATACGCTGGACGAAATCCTGGCAGAGGTCGGGGGCGAGTTGGAGGATATTTACCCGGTGAACCCGATGCAGGAGGGACTCCTCCTGCAGAGCGAACTGGATCAGCAGGGCGGCGCCTATATCGAGCAATTGGCGATCGAGTTGCATGGCCCTGTTCATGTCGGGGCTCTGGAAAAAGCATGGGCGCACGCCGTACAACAATACGAAACTCTTCGTTCCTGCTTTGTCCGGGACGCGGATGGGCAAGGGTTTCAGGTGGTGCGGAAGTCGGTGCCGGTTTCCCTGATTTCGGTCGCCGTTCATGCGACCTCGGCCAGCGAGCGTTCTCGCGAGCTCGACGAATTTCTTCGACGAGACCGACAACGCAGCTTTACACCTGCGCGGGCGCCCTTGTTTCGTCTCCATCTCGTAAGTCATACATCGGAGCGACAAGTTCTGGTTTTGACCCACCATCACGCGATTCTGGACGGCTGGAGCATTCCGATCCTGCTCGCCGAGGTGCAACGAGCCTACGAGGATTTCGAAGCGGGGCACAAGCTGGAGGTATCCTCTCGAGCCCGCTACCGCGACTACGCAGACTGGTTGTTGCAATCGAAGGATAGCGAATCAGCCGACAGGTTCTGGGATCAGGAGCTCTCCGGATTTACGGAAGCCAGCCAAATTGTCGGAAAGTCCGCAACGAGGTCTGCTGCGGCGTGGGATCGAGTCGATATCCGCCTGTCGGTCGAGAATACTCGAGGGCTTGAGGGTCTCGCGCGCGACGAAAAAGTCACTCTCGGTACCTTGGTTCAGGCGGCATGGGCGCTTCTGCTTTCTCATTATGCGAGCAGCCGGGATATTCTCTTCGGGATCACGGTTTCGGGTCGACCGACCGATTTGAACCGAGTGGACGAAATGGTGGGACTCTTTATCAATACGCTCCCCCTGCGTCTCGACGTACCGCCAGAGGCCGGCCTGGGCTCGTGGCTTCGTGAAGTGCAGACTTCGGGGGCCGCTCTGCGTGATTGGGAGCATGTGCCCCTCTCGCGGATTCAGCGCCGTGCGGAGGTGCCGCGTGGCCAGCCTCTTTTCGAGACCTTGCTCGCCGTCGAAAATTACCCTCTGGAATCTGTGGTTGGCGAAGGGGGTGCTCTGAATACCGGGGCGATCGATTACGCGGGACAGACCCATTATCCGATCACGATCGTCGCGTCGCCGGGCACGGAACTCGGAATTCGGTTGACCGTAGATGCGGCGCGATTTGGCGTCGGTTTTGCGGAGCGAGTAGGCGAAGAGTTGCGCGAGGTGCTCCTGCGGATGACGGCTGCACCGAAGAGCCGTTTGATCGATCTGGCGGGAGCCGGCTATGTGCCCGAGGTGGCCGCGGAAGCAGCCCGGGAAGCAGCGCCTGGCGCTGCGAGCACCGAGGCGAGTTTGGCGGAGCGTTTCACCAAGTGGGCGGAGCAGCGCCCCGAGGCAATCGCACTGGAATGCGAGGGTCGGACGCTGAGCTACGGGGAGCTTGCGGCGCAAGCCGAGCGAATCGCGGCGGGCCTGCAGGCGCGCGGGATCGGCGTGGAGAGCCGTGTGGGTCTTTATCTGGAGCGCAGCCCGGCGATGGTGGCGACGATCCTGGGCGTGCACAAGGCCGGCGCGGCCTACGTGCCGGTGGATGCGCACCAGCCGCGCGAGCGAGTGGAGTATATCTTCGCCGACGCAGGGGTGGACCTTGTGGTGAGCGAAGGAGAGCTGTCGGCAGGTCTGCCGGAGCTGACGGCAGACCATGTTGACGTAGCCGAGCTGTTGACGAGCGAGCAGGCGTATCAGGCAGTGAATGTGCCGCCAGAGGCATTGGCGTATGTGATCTATACGTCTGGCTCGACGGGACGACCGAAGGGAGCGTTGGTCGAGCAGCGACAGATGAGTCGACTGTTTCGTGCGTGCGAGGAGCGGATGAGCTTCGGGCCGGAAGATGTATGGACGCTGTTTCACTCCTACGGGTTTGATTTCTCGGTCTGGGAGCTTTGGGGCGCGCTGGGCAATGGCGGACGCGTGGTGGTGGTGCCGTATTGGGTGAGCCGTGACACGCAGGCGTTCTACGACCTTGTGGTCTCGGAGCAGGTAACAGTGCTGAGCCAGACGCCGTCGGCCTTCGGGACGTTTATGGCGGAGGATGCCGAGCGCGGCTGTGATCTGTCGCTGCGCTACGTGGTGTTTGGGGGCGAAGCCTTGGAGCCGCGCCGTCTGGAAGCATGGTCGGAGCGCCATGGGACCGAGCGGCCGCAGCTGATCAATATGTACGGGATCACCGAGACGACGGTGCATGTGACGTATGCGGAGATCGGGAGCGAGGAGATTGCCGCGAGTGGCAGCTGGATCGGGGAAGGCTTGCCGGACCTGACGACCTGGGTGCTCGACGGCGAGCAGCGAGCGTTGCCGATCGGTGTGGAAGGTGAGTTGTATGTGGGCGGCGCGGGCTTGTGCCGCGGCTATCTGGGGCGTGGTGGACTGACGGCCGAGCGTTTTGTGCCGCACCCCTACGAGGACGGGACGCGATTGTACCGGACGGGAGATATTGTCTGCCGACGGGAAGATGGAAGTCTTCGGTATGTGGGTCGTCGAGACGGTCAGATCAAGCTACGCGGGCACCGGATCGAATTGGGCGAGATCGAAGCTGCGATGCGCGAGTTGCCCGGGGTGGAAGAGGCAGTAGCGACGCTTCGCGAGGATGGCGAAGCGAAACGACTGGTGGGCTACGTGGTTGGCACGGCGGATGCGGAAGATGTGCGCACGGGTCTGGGCCGGGAGTTGCCCGGCTATATGATACCGAATGCGGTGGTGAGTCTGGAGGCTCTGCCGCTGACGGGCAACGGCAAGGTGGATCGCCGGTCGCTGCCGGCACCGGAGCAGCAGCGTGAGACGTATGCGGTGCCGGAGAATGAAGTTGAGACGGCCTTGTCGGAGATCTGGTCGGAGGTGCTGGGCGTCGAGCAGGTGAGTCGATTTGACGACTTCTTTGCTCTCGGCGGTGATTCCATCCTCTCGATTCAAGTGGTGAGCCGCGCGCAGCGACGCGGGATCTTCCTGACCCCTCGAGATGTTTTCGACGCCGAGAATCTGCAGGCGCTCGCTCTTCTGGCGCGGGATACGCCAGTCGTCGAGGCGGAGCAGGGCGAGATCGTTGGTCGACTGTCCCCGACGCCGATTCTCAAATGGTTTGAAGCGATCGAGCAGCCGGATCCTGCGCATTGGAATCAGGCGCTTTTACTGGGCCTCGCCAACGCATTGGACCCCAGCACGTTGCGGCGCGCTCTGTCCGTTCTGCAGGAGCACCATGATGCCCTGCGGCTCTCTCGCAAGGGCGCGGAGGGTCATTGGGTCCAGCGGAGTGTGGCGGAATCCGAACCACCGCCGCTGGAAGAGATTGCCCTGGCCGGGACGATTGGTCCCGAGACCACGGCCAGGATCGAGGCGGCCTGCGCCGCAGCCCAGATGTCGCTGGATCTCGAGAACGGCCGCATCTTCCGTGCGATCTATTTCCACGGGGAAGGGACGGGAGCCGATCGTCTATTCCTGGTGGCGCATCATGCGGCCGTCGATGGGGTTTCGTGGCGGATTTTGATCGAGGATCTCGCGGCTGTCTATTGGCAGTTGTCCTTGGGCGAGGCGCCCGGACTCCCCCCGAAAACCACCTCCTTCCTCGCATGGAGCGAGCGACTGCATACCTATGCCTTGTCGGAGGAAGTCGCGCGAGAGACCGCCTACTGGAGCGCCCTCCCATGGGAGGATGTACGCGGTCTCCCGATCGATACCTTCGGGGCCAATACGGAGTCCACCGCACGAGAAGTCGTCATTGAGCTTGGGGAGTCCGATACCGAAGACCTGCTCAAGGCTCTGCCCTTGCGATGGGATGCGTCGATCGAGGCGGCACTCCTGGTGGCGGTGGAGCGCGGATTACGGCGTTGGATCGGCCCGGGCGCTCTGCTGGTGGATGTCGAGGGCCACGGCCGGGAGGATCTGTTCTCCGACGTGGACCTGAGTCGTACCGTCGGCTGGTTTACATCACAGTACCCGGTGCTTCTCGATTCCGAGCACGGCGCGATTCAGGACGATGTGCGTGCAATGGCGTCTTCGCTGAAGGCGACGCCGCATAAGGGCATGGGTTGGGGGCTATTGCGGCGTCTTGGCGCCGAGGGCCTTTCGCGCGAACTGCAGCTCCTTCCCGAGGCAAGCGTCAGCTTCAACTATTTGGGTCGGCTGGACCGGGCGCTTCCGGGCTCTTCGGATATCGTGAGAGCGACAGAGCCGATTGGTCCCCTGCGGCATCCGCTGGCCAACCGCCCCTATCTTCTCGACGTTCTCGCACAAATTGAGGATGGCCGTCTCCGCGTGCAGTGGATTTTCAGCGAGGCGATTCACTCCCCTGCGACCATCGAAGCCGCGGCCGCCGAATTCTCGGCGCAGCTTAAAAGTCTGGTTGGTCTCGCCGGATCAGCTGCACCTGAAGTGGGGGACTTCCCGCTGGCGAGGGGGTTGGGCGAAGACGCTCTGTCGGCTATCTTGGCTCAGGTCAAGGGCTGAGATGGCGGACTCCCCGGAAATCGACGCCACCTACTCACTCACCCCACTCCAGCAAGGACTGCTCTTTCACAGTCTATGGGAACCGGGCGCGCGGAGTTATTTTACCCAGATTCGACTCGAGATCGCCGGAGCCCTGGACGTCGCAGCCTTCCGGCGGGCTTGGGAGAACCTTCTGCGGCACCATCCGACGCTGCGCACCGCATTCGTCTGGGAGGACCTTCCGGAGCCTTTTCAGGTGGTCCGCTCGGCAGGGGCCGTCAAACTGCCCTTCGTGGAGTTGGATTGGCGTTCGATGGATCCGGCGAACGAGACGGAGGCTCTCGATCAATTCTTTTGCGCCGATTACGAAAAGGGTTTCGACCTCGCGCGTGCGCCTCTGATGCGAATGACTCTACTGCGCCTCGAGGAGGAGAGGTTCTGCCTCGTTTGGAGTCACCACCATCTCATCCTCGACGGTTGGTCTCTGCCCCTCCTGCTCGAAGACGTATTGGTCGGCTACGAAAGACTTCGTGCGGGTGAGCCAGCGCAGCTTGTCGACAGGAGACCCTTTCGCGACCATATCGCGCGCCTGCAGGCCGGTGATAGCGGTGAAGCAGAAAAGCATTGGCGAACTCTGCTGGCCGGTTATGTCATCCCGACCGAGAAGCCCCGCACGCCGAATCAAGGCTACCGCGAATTACGGACAAGCTTGTCTGCAGAGGTCTCGCACCGTCTGGTAGCGTGGGCTCGTAGCCGTCGTCTGACGCTCAACACGCTGGTGCAGGCCGCATGGTTTCTCGCCCGTTCGCGGCGCACCGGAGTGCAGGATCTTGTTTTCGGGGTAACGACTTCCGGTCGGTCGGCTGACCTCGCCGGTGCGGAGAGTATGGTCGGTCTCTTCATCAATACGCTTCCCCTGCGTGTCGAGATGGACGCATCGCGTCCGCTGGAAGATTGGCTACGCGATATTCAGGGGCAGACACTGGATTTGCGGCGCTTCGAGCATACCGGGCTGGCGCAGGTGCAGTCGTGGGCAGAAATTTCTTCCGGAACCCCGCTCTTCGATAGTGTTGTCGTTTTCGAGAGCTATCCCCTCGACCCGGCATTGCTGAACGGAGATGGTCCGCTCAAGCTGGGGATCCTGGAGATGGACCCCGAGCAACCGAGCGCAGGGCTGGCTGCCGAGCGGAATAATTATCCGCTGACTCTAGTCGTGTTCCCGGGGGACGAGATCCTGCTCATGCTCGCGCAGGACCGTGCACGGGTTTCGGACGCGGAGGCCGACGCGCTGCTGGAGGAAGTCGTCAATATCCTGACCTCCTTCGAAGCCGAGAGCGCCCTCGAACTCGGGGAGATGCAGCAGATGCCCCACGAGGAGCACCAGCGTTTGTTGGATTGGGGGCGAGGGAAGGAAAATCTTGCAGAGCCGTCAATGTCGGTGCCGCTGCAGTTCTCGAGCATCGCGCGCGAGTTCGCTGAGAAGAGCGCGGTTCTCGAGCCGGACGGGCGCCGCATCAGCTACGGCAGTCTCGAGAATCTGGCGCGCGCGACGACGCGCGAACTCCGCCTGGCAGGCATCGGTCCGGGCGATGTAGTCGCGCTCGAAATCGAGCGTGGAGCTTTGTTTTTGGCAAGCCTGCTTGGTGTTTGGGGCGCCGGTGCGAGCTACGTCGCGCTCGATCCGACACAACCCTTGGTGCGTCGGCGCTGGATGCTGTCCGATAGCGGATCTCGTTGTGCGATCAGTAATCTTGGAGAGCGGTCCGCGACTGGCGGGCAAATCCCTGTCCTGCGGCCTGCCGTCCCGGGGCCTCTCGGTGAGGTGCCCCTGCACAAACCTTCCTCCGGGGAGACTGCCTATATCCTCTACACCTCGGGTTCCACCGGGAAACCGAAAGGCGTGCGTGTCAGCCACGGTGCTCTCACAAATTATCTTTCGAGCATTGTGGATCTGATCGATCTGCGGCCCGGTATGAACCACGCATGGTTGACGACGCCCGGTGCCGACCTCGGCCATACGAGTGTCTTTGGCAGTCTGGTGACAGGAGGATCCCTTTCGGTTCTCGAAGAATCTCGCAGCGTCGATGGCAAGGCCCTTGGCGCGCTGGCACCTGATGTTCTCAAGGTGGCGCCATCTCATCTGCGCGCACTTTTGGGAACCGGCGATCCGAAAGAGGTTCTGCCTCGGGATCGTCTGGTCCTGGGCGGCGAATCTCTACCGCCGGGCCTTCTCGAAGAAGTTCATGCCTGCCGACCGGACCTGCAGGTCTTCAATCATTATGGGCCTACGGAGACGACAGTCGGCGTGGTGGCGCAGGCCTGTTCCTTTGCCCCGCAGGAACGATTGCCGATCGGCCGACCATTGGCTCATGCGGCCGCTTATGTCGTGGATCCGTCAGGAGGGCTTGTCGCTGAAGGTGTGGCGGGCGAGCTCTGGGTGGGTGGACCGAGCCTCGCGGAGGGGTACCAGGGTCGGGCGGCCGAGACTGCGTCTCGCTTTGTTCCGGATCGTTGGAGCAAGGTGCCCGGCGCGCGGGTTTATCGCACGGGCGATCGTGCTCTCTGGCGAGATGGAGACCTCTATTTCCTTGGTCGGACCGATGGCCAGATCAGCCTGCATGGAAATCGGATTGAATCGGAAGAGGTCGAACGCGCGATTGAGCGAGAAGTCGGCGTAATCGAAGCTGCCGTTGCGGTGCATGCCAATCAGTTGGTCGCGTATGTCGTTCTGGAGGGCGGTTACGAGGGGACATCTGACAATATCCGCCGAGCTCTGGTCTCGCATTTGCCGACGGCTCTGATTCCCTCCCGTTGGGAAGAATTGGACGAGCTACCGGTGACGGCAAACGGGAAGCTGGATCGAGCCAGTCTGGCCGCGCCAGGCTCCGTGCGGAAACGCGACGAGATGACGACAATGCCCGTCGGGGCGCTTGAAGAACTTCTCGCCTCGATCTGGAGCGAAGTCCTCGCTCTCGACGCGGTTGGTCGGGAGGAGAACTTCTTTACTCTCGGGGGCGATTCGATCCAGAGCCTTCAGGTCGTCACCAAGGCCCGACGAGCCGGCTGGCGAGTGACGCCGAAAGCGGTATTCGAGAATCCTACTGTGCGGGAACTGGCTGCGGTTTGCGAACCCTGGCGGGGTGAACAAGAATTCGGTCCGGTCGAAGGGCAGGGGCCTCTGACGCCTATTCAAGAGTGGTTCTTCGACGCCGAGCCGGAAGACGCCCATCACTGGAACCAGGGTTTCCTCTTCGACATCGAAGCCGGTCTTTCGGAAGAGGCGTTGGGGTCTGCTGTGCAGCGATTGGTCATGCAGCACGACGCCCTCAGGCTCCGTCTGGCCCGAAGCGCGGATGGAATTGTACAGCGCTACTGTCCCCAGGAAACTGGTTCGTCGTGCGTGCAGGTTGTCGATACCGATGGGCGACCTTCGTCAATTGAAGCTGCGGCTGAAGAGGCGCAACGTAGTCTGGACTTCGAAGAGGGGCCGGTGTTTCGCGTAGTCCTGCTGCGGTGCGGCGCGAGAGACCGAATTCTTTTAACCGCACACCACCTGGTCGTCGATGGCGTGTCGTGGCGGGTTTTGCTCGAAGACCTGCAGTCTTTTCTGGCCTCTCCGCTCGACGAGAGCCCTGTGGGCAAGACCACCAGCTATCTGTCCTGGGCACATCATCTGCATGCGTTGGCACATTCGGACGCATTTACCGGAGAGCTTTCGTTTTGGGATCGGCCGATGGAGACCATCCTGCGGCGGGACCATGAGGCTGAAAATAGGGTCGGAGAAATCGATTCAGTCGAAGAGTCCCTGACCGCCAGCGAGACCGCAAGCCTGTTGGGTGACGTGGCGCCTGTCTATCGTGCCCAGCTTGACGAGATTCTTTTGACCGCAGTGGCGCAGACGCTTGCGGCATGGCTTGAGTGCGACCGGATCGATATCGAGCTCGAAGGGCACGGAAGGGATAGCGGTGATGAGGAATTCGATCTCAGCCGCACCGTCGGATGGTTTACCACTCGATTCCCCGTGTCGCTGACCGGTGCGGGGAACCTGATCGAAGTCAAAGAGGAACTGCGCGCTGTTCCGAATCAGGGTCGTGGCTGGGGTGTCCTTCGTTATTTGAGTGAGCACTCAGGCACATTGGCCCGCCGTTCGTGCCCGCCGATTTCCTATAATAACCTCGGCGTGCTGGACGGAACTCTGCAAGATGGGCAGCTGCGCATGGCCGTCGAGTCGGCAGGTGAGCTGCGCGGGCCCCGCGGAAAGCGTCGCCAGGAAATCGATATCGTAGTCCACCGGTCCGGTGGGCAGTTGCACCTGCAATGGCTCTACGCTGGCGAACGTTTTCGCAAGTCGACGATGGTGGCGTTGGCGAGACAATCTCTGGATGCAATTCGGGAACTGATTGCTGGCGCGCAGCGCGAAGATGTGGGTTGCGTGTCCGCGAGTGATTTTCCACTGGCCGGCCTGTCGACAACCGAGCTTCAGGGCCTTTTGCCGGAGCCGATCGGGATTGAAGATGTATATCCGCTGACCCCGATGCAGGAGGGGATGCTTTTTCATAGTCGAACCGCGGCGGATTCGAGTATGTACGTCAATCAGCTCAGTGGAACTCTGGGCCGCGATCTGGATTCCGAGGCTCTACGCCGATCGTGGGAGGCTTTGGTCGAACGACACGGGATTCTTCGGACTCGCTTTTGTTGGGACAGACTCTCGCGGCCACTGCAGGTCGTCGAGCGCCGGGGCAAGCAGAGCCTCGAGATCCTCGATTGGTCCGGGTTGCCGCTGGTGGAGGCCGAGCGGCTCTGGGCCGAGCGCGTCGACGCGGAGCGAGCGCAGGGCTTTGATTTGCGAGAATTGCCTCTGCAACGACTGGTGGTCGTGCAATGGCGCGACGGCGTGCATCGTTTCTGTTGGAGTCGTCACCATATTCTTCTCGACGGTTGGTGTTCG
>DLYX01000556.1:0-2208 GCA_003447545.1 Deltaproteobacteria bacterium
GGCATTCGCCGAGATGAACGAGGTCATCGGCCGGTCGCATTTCGGCCAGATGGCCGTCGGCTCGCTCTCGATGCAGGACTCGATCATGTTGCATCTCTATGGCAACGCCGAGCAGAAAGAGCGCTGGCTGCAGCCGTTGGTCGCCGGCGAGATCTATCCGTCCGTCGGCTTGACCGAGCCGGAAGTCGCCGGATCCGACCCCACTCTGATGCAGGCAAGTGCGCGTCTGGATGGCGACCAATGGGTCATCAATGCGCATAAATGGTTTACCTCGGGTGCCAACCGCGCGGCCTTCACCACGGTCTTTTGCGAGACCGAACCGGAAGCGGGTCGCCACGCGAAGTTTTCCTCGATTATCGTGCCCACCGATACGCCGGGCTATGAACTCGTGCGTGTGGTGCCAACCATGGGCACGACTCACGGCGCGCATTGCGAGATTCGCCTGACTGACGTGCGGGTGCCCCGAGACCACCTGCTTGGCGAACGTGGTGCCGGGTTCGTGATCGCACAGAAACGTCTGGGTCCGGGCCGGATCTTTCATTGCATGCGTTGGCTGGGCCAGGCGCAGCGCGCGTTCGAGTTGATGTGCGAGCGCGCCAATACGCGCCATGCGCACGGATCTCTGCTGGCCGAAAAAGGCGAGATCCAGCGCTATGTCGCGGAGTCAGCCGCCGAAATTCAGGCGTCGCGTCTGATGACCTTCGATGCAGCACGCGTGCTCGACTCGGGCGAGGAGGCCCGGATCGAGATCTCGCTGATCAAGTTCTGGGGCGCACGCATGCTGCATAATGTGATCGATCGGGCGATTCAGGTGCATGGAGCCCTGGGAGTGACGGCCGACACGCCCCTGGAGCAGATGTACCGCGAGGCTCGTTATGCGCGCATCTATGATGGCCCCGACGAAGTCCACCGCATGGTCGTGGCACGCCGCCTGATGCGCGATCCCGCAAAGAATCCACCCTGGGCGCGCTGATGGTCGGGAGACAAGCGAGGCTCGAGGGCCTGCGTGATGGATTGTCAGGAACCCTCAAAGACGTTTAAGATAAGGAGCCTGATTCTGGGAGTGGAGACCCCAAAGCCATGGATTCCTGCAGACACGCGACATTGGTGCTCGTTCCGGTCGAAATGAAACGGCGATGCTGCCGGTGCCATCTCACCGTCTCCCATGAGGAGTTGGCCGGCTCCTATTGTCCGGAATGTTTCGAGGAAAGTGGCCGTCGTTATTACGACTTCGATGATGTCGAGGCGGGGGGCGGTTCAACTTCGCCCTACGTTTGCGAGGATTGCGGAGCTGGCGTGGGTTGAGGGCCGATCGGGGCTGGTGCGGGATCGCATGGTTTGGTGCCGCCTTGAAGTGACGTGAAGATATGGAGCAGCGATGATGAGCGACCACAACGAGAAGACCGATGACTTTCTGGACCCGAACGTATGGACTCCGGAGATGGAGATGGCCGAAATAGGGGGCGGCGTCCCCGGGGCCGCGGACCTCACTCTGGACGAGATCAATATCGCCAACCCGCATCTGTTTCGGGAAAACCGTTGGCGAGAACATTTGGCGCGATTGCGGGCCGAGGACCCGGTTCACTTCAATGAACTCGAGTCGTCGGGGCGCTACTGGTCCGTGACAAAATACGACGATGTGCGCGAGGTGGATGGCGATTGGAAGACGTTCTCCTCGGCTGAGGGGATTACTCTGGGGCCAAGACCTTCCCCGGAAAAAGACGTCATTCCGGAGCCGCTGACCTCATTCATTTCGATGGATCCACCCACTCACGACGAGCAGCGCCAAACCGTGCGGGCGGTGTCTGCGCCCCGGAACCTTCCCAAGTTGGAACCCCAGATCCGCGAGCGGACGGTGAAGGTCCTGGAATCGCTACCCGAGGGCGAGACCTTTGATTGGGTCGATACGGTGTCGATCGAGCTCACCACGTTGCTTCTGGCGACGCTCTTTGATTTTCCCATGTCGGATCGGCGCATGCTCACCCGGTGGTCCGATATTGTCTTTGCGGTTCCCGGCCCTGGTGGCGTTGTCGAGACTCAGCAACAGAAAATCGACGAAATGATGGAATGCGTATCGTATTTTGAAGGTCTGTGGGCCGAGCGTCGCGAGAAGCCCGGCTTTGACCTGGTTTCGATGCTCGCCAACGGGGAAGCCACACGTGATATGCCGACAATGGCGCATCTCGGAAACCTGCTTCTGTTGATCGT
>DLYX01000556.1:2535-2678 GCA_003447545.1 Deltaproteobacteria bacterium
GGCGGCAATGACACAACCCGCAATACGATGACGGGAAGCGTTTACGGATTGAATCAATTCCCGGATCAATACGACAAGTTGATCGCCGACCCCGGGCTTGTGGGTAATCTGGTGCCCGAGATCATTCGCTGGCAGACGCCCCT
>DLYX01000583.1:0-4227 GCA_003447545.1 Deltaproteobacteria bacterium
ACCTGGGTGGGATGGATCGGCTCGTGGTGTCGGAAGACGGAATCCGACTCATTGGTCATATAGATGGGAACCCATTGCTTTTGGCGCGTGATCGGGTGCGCGTAGGTGGTGGTGCGTGTGGCCTGCAGGTGATTCAAGTCCTCTGAAATATCGACGGATCCCTTGAGCTTGTAGAGATGAACGTCTTCGGTTTTCTCGATCAACTCGAGCCGATCCGGATCGGCTACCAGCGGGCGCAGGCGACGATTTTCGTTTATGCCGCCTCGGTTCTGATGAATCGCAAGGGTACGGAACCCGAGAGCGTAGAGTGCATCCGAGGCATTTTTTGCAGGGAGGTTTTTGGCCAATTCCTGAATGCCGTCCTGGACGTAGGTCGAAAAAGAATTATAGCAAGCGGCCGTGGGCTGCCCGTGAAAGCCCGCAGCGGAAAGGTAGATCGGCCCGTCAGCAACTTTTCTCCAGGGCCCGAAGTAGGCGGGGAGATCGAGCACCGAGCCTTCGGGAATTTTCCGATAGCTCTCTTGCATCTCTGTGGTGAGCCCTGCTGCGCGGGAGTCGATCTGTGCCGAGCGGCCCAGAGACCAGGCCGAGATCCGCGGGTGCGTCACTTCGATCAAGGCCAGAGCCAGAATGGCCGTGGCCATAAAGGGACGTATTTTTCGCGGCAACCATTCGAGAAGCACCAGAATTCCATAGGCCGCGAGAAAATCAGCGACGAGAAAAACGCCTACCGCGATGCTGCGAAGCACCCGGATGCCGTCCATGCCGGGAAGGATCTCCCGCAAGGCGAAAATGGGGCTCGGAATCCCGAGCCCCGGTACCGTCGGGATGCAACAGAGAAAGATAGCGAAGCCTCCCGCCAGAAGCGGGAGGCGGGGGTCCACGCCATTGCGCCGCCGTGGTTTACGGATGCGGTCGGCCAGACCCACGAGCAATAGCAGCAGGGTAAGCCAGCCGATGCTCGCGTCGCCGCCGGGGAGAAAGTCGGTCGGTTGGAGCAGGACTGTAGAGGCACGCCCTTGCAAGATGCCCCAGGTTTCCCGGGCGTGCAGGTAGGGAGCAAAAAGCCACCAGGCAAATACTCCGGTGGTGCCACTGAATACGGCAATCTGAGGAATGCGATTTTTCAGGCGGTCCCGGTACTGCCAGAGGAGATCTGCGCCATAGACCCCGCCGAGGAGGAACAAACCAAAGGCCTGATAAAAACTCTCCAGAAGTTGCAGAATCAGAAGCGCGGTGAGGGCGAAGGTGTCTCGCCAGCGGCCACCATAGATGACCCGATGCGCAGCGAGCAGCGCCAATGGCGTCCATATATTTCCAGTGGTGAACAGATGTGCCGGGTTTGTGGTGCGCAGCGGGTGCAGGGCGAAGAGAATGGCGGCAAAGAGGGCCGCCGGAACGCTGCGCGTCCAAAAAAAAGCGAGCGTGTACATCGAGAGCCCGGCGATCCACAGGTGCAGAATTGTGACGATATTGAAGGTGGTGACCGGATTGCGCGAGAGAGCATGCGGGATCACGCCCAGCGCTGCTTCCCCGAACATATGCTCACCGAGGGTGTAGGGGGCGGTCAGCGGGAAGCAACTGCTTTTGGCGGCAAAATGGAGAGGATCCGCCAACATCCGAGACGCCTTCAGCCCGATCATGCCCGAGACCGCTACCTGATCGGCGTGGTAGACCAATTTCGCCTGGCGAGTTTCATGCCGGGCCGGTTCCGGCAGGCGGTTGCTGATATCGGGTAGAATGGACCGATAGACGAAGAGGGTGGCCAGAAGGAGCAGCAGTCCTGCGGCTACGTGTCTCAGTCTTTGGTCCATGATCTCTTTTCGGCCTCTTTCCTCGCTGGCTGAATGCGGGCGAAGCTAGCATATTTATGAGATCGAAGTGCGGATATGAAGCCTATTTTTTGAAGTTCGTCGAGGGCGTGAAGGGTAGATCCAGCGTGCTGACCAGCCCGGGCGCTTGGCGGCAGACTTCCGGGATCGCGTTGACCATCCGCAGAGCTCCCGCCTGAACACCGCCTTTGACGTGGTCGCCCTCACCGCTCGACATATGAGATTCGAGGACCACCGTGGGGTTGCCGGTGATCGTGCAGCGGTGAATGCCCTGGCGCCCCTCGGGCGGCATGGGCCAGTGTGGCGCAATATCATCGCGCAGCCGATTGACGTGCTCGGTCACGATGACCGGACGACCGTAGGCCATGCCTTCGACCCGGAAGTGTACCGCGGCGCATGCGTCCTTGGGAACATGCATCATCGGGGTATCGAAGGCTTCGGGGGTATAAGCCCGCTCGAAGGTCTCCTCGATATCGTCCAACTTGATCCCGACTCGGTCGGCGATCAGCTGCACCATCTGGCCCCAGCCCGTTTTCAGGATGCCGGGAATGCCGAGAGGCGCGTCGAAGGAGGCGGGTTCTCCGAACCCGAAGGCGAACCCGGCAAGCCCGGGGTCTTCGTAAGTAGCGTAGTTGAAGATTTCCTGGACCAGAACCTGCTCGATCTGATCACTGACCTGAAGGGCCGCCAGCGGCAGCACATCGCCCGAGAATCCGGGGTCGATGCCATTTACAAAGAGCGTCGATTGGCCCTCCTGGCAGGCGGCGGCGAGCGGGTCGCGAATCGCGGGGTCGGCCGATGGGGGGTGAATCAACCAGACCAGGGCCGTCGAAAGGACATTGATGCCGCGTCGGAGAACGGCTGACATCTCGGCAACGGTTTCCATCGGTCGCGGTTCGCCGTTGGCCATGTAGAGGACACAATCCGGTTTGAGGTCGAGGAGGGCGTCGATATCGTTGCTGCCGATCACGCCGGTTTTGGTGGGAAGGCCGGCAATTTCACCAGCGTCCTTGCCGACTTTTTCCGGGCTGAAGGTATGCAGACCGACCAACTCGAAGTCGGGGTGCCGAATCACATGCCGAAGGCTTTCATTACCGATGTTTCCGCTGCCCCACTGAACCACTCGATATGTCATCTTCTCTTGTCTCCTGCGATGGCGGATTCGGGTGCCGATGACCCCCCGATTTACTTGCTCTCGAACCTGTCAGAGGTCCCGTGCCTCCTGAATAGGGGAAAGCCGCGACGATGAAAAGGCAATGCGTGCTGCGGTGTCGACTTGCTTCGGCGCAGGCTTTCCGGTTCTTCCGTATCCATGACAAATCAGGAATATCTCCATCTGGCGGATGCCTGTCTGGATCGAGTGGCCAACTGGTTGGAAGGTTTGGACCCCGAAGAGGTCGATTATTCGACCACGGACGGGATGGTTTCCCTCGATTTTCCGGACGGGAAGAAATTTGTTCTGAATCGCCAGTCGGGGAACTCCCAGATGTGGTTGGCCGCGGGCGTTCGCGCCTGGCACTATAATTGGTCTCCCGAAAGCCAAGCTTGGTTGGACGACAAGGATCAGCACGAACTTTATGCTCGCATCGCTGAAGTTGTCGGGGAAAAAATCGGCCGGACAGTCACTCTCTAGGGTTCCGGGAGCCGCCTATGCCATTTTCTGACAGCTATGCTCCAGCCCCGGCGTGGCAGAGCCTCGGCGAAGGCTTTTCCGATGAAGTCGCCCCCGCCGAATTCCCTGAACATCGCCTTCGCTTTCGGCATCAGGAATGGGCATCGGCCATTGGCTTGGGTGACCTCACGCCCGATGAGTGGACGAATCATTTTGCCAAGTTCCAACCGCTGCCCGAGAATCTCCTCAAACCAGCTGCCGTGCGCTATCATGGTCATCAGTTTCGCTCCTACAATCCCGACTTGGGCGATGGGCGCGGCTTTCTCTTTGCCCAATTGCGCGACGGCGAGGGTCGACTTCTCGATCTCGCAACCAAAGGGAGTGGACAGACCCCGTGGTCGAGGCAGGGGGATGGACGCCTGACACTCAAGGGAGGCGTCCGGGAGGTGCTGGCGACCGAGATGCTCGAGGCTCTGGGCGTCTATACATCCAAGAGCATTTCTCTTTTTGAAACAGGCGAGTCCTTGTGGCGCGGTGATGAGCCCTCGCCGACACGTTCGGCGGTTCTGGTTCGTCTCGGACATTCGCATGTGCGATTTGGGTGTTTTCAGCGATTGGCCGCTTTGCAGGAAAAAGAAAAACTCGCCCAATTGCTGGACTATGCCATTGCGCATTACGCCCCCGAGACCGCGGCATCACCGGATGCACCGTCAGCTTTCTTGCGTGTCGTTGTGGAGCGCAGCGCGCGACTTTGTGCGTCCTGGATGGCCGCGGGATTTGTTC
>DLYX01000583.1:4514-6773 GCA_003447545.1 Deltaproteobacteria bacterium
CGACTTTGCGCGTCCTGGATGGCCGCTGGATTTGTTCATGGGGTTTTGAACACGGACAATATGAACGTGACAGGCGAAAGCTTCGATTACGGTCCGTGGCGCTTTGTACCCACCTATGAAATGGGATTCACCGCGGCATATTTCGATCATCAGGGTCTCTACGCCTACGGGCGCCAGCCGGATGCGGTTTTCTGGAATCTGCAGAGGTTGGCCGAAACCCTGATCGATCTATCTGCAGAGGAGCCAATACGTAAAGCACTGGATTCTTTTGCCGAGACTTTTTTCCGCGCCTATCGCGAAGCGATGCTGCGCCGCCTGGGACTCCGAGCTTGCGGCGACGATCGGGATGCGGACATCCTCTCTTTGCTGCGGGCCTTCCTGGAGAAGAGTGGCGTCGGCTACGAGAATTTTCTCTTCGATTGGTGGGGTGGCGAGGCGAGCGCGGGCCGGGCTGCGGCGGGGCCATCGGCCGAGTTTTACGAACACTCGACTTTTGCCCCCCTGCGACAATCATTGGGGACCTTCGAGCCTCTAGATGCGGGACGGCTGAGCGATGACTATTTTGCGGCAACCCGTCCTTGCACGATGCTGGTCGAGGAAGTCGAGTCGTTGTGGGATCCGATCGCCGAAAACGACGATTGGACCGGCTTCGACACGAAAGTAGCCGAGATCCGAAGGATGGGTGCCATCCTGCAGCTCGGGAATCCCTCGGAGGGAGCGGCGACCGAATGACTGGTCGCCGCCTCGGAGCTGGCTCCCGAACGATATATGCTCTCGGCGATACCAGCACCAACACCGCGCTGACGGCGCTGACGATGATCTACGCGACGTTTTTTCTGACCCAGGTGGCCGGGCTCAGGCCGGTTCTGGCCGGCGCAGTCCCGCTTGTAGGACGATTTGTCGACGCGATCAGCGACCCTCTGATCGGACGCCTTTCTGACCGAACCAATTTCGGCGGCGCGCGCCGACGTCCCTATTTCCTGATCGGAGCGATTCCGTTCGGCCTCAGTTTCGCGATGCTCTGGATCGTTCCTGATGTCGAAAGTCAGCTCGCTTTATTTCTTTATTATTCGTTCATGTATTCGTTGGTCAGCATCACATCGACCGTCTGTTCGGTCCCTTATCTTGCTTTGATTCCCGAGATGGCAACGGATTACGACGATCGTACGTCCCTCAATACCTATCGTTCTGTAGGCGCGACCGTGGGCATTTTTTGCGCCATAGGCATGCGGGGGTTTGCCGACTCGCTTGGCGGAGGACCTGAGGGCTGGGGGCTGGCAGCGGCGATCTACGGGGGCGGTTTGGCACTCCCCTGGTTTTGGGTCTACCGCGTCAGCTTCGAGCGACCGGAGTTCCGACGCGAGGAGGTTCAATCGCCGCCTTTGATCACCAGTCTGCTGTCGGCCTTGCGCAACCGGACGTTCGCTCGGCTGGTGTCCCTCTATGTCTGTGGTCGTCTGGCCATGGATCTCGTCGGGGCGATGCTGATCCTCTACTTTACATATTGGCTGGGTCGTACCGAGGATTTTGAGGTCGCAATGCTGGTATTCCTGCTGGCGGCGGTGTTCGGGCTTCCCTTCTGGTTCTGGGTCAGCAAGCGAGTCGATAAAAAGCGCACCTTCATGATGGGGGCGCTACTTTGGACGACGACGCAATTATCATTGTTCCTCGTGTCGCCGGATTGGCCCCGTTGGGTAGGCTTTGCCGGCATTCTTTTCGCCGGCTTTGGTTTTGCGGCGGTCGATATCATGCCCTGGTCGATGGTAGGAGATGTCATCGACGAAGATGACCTGGAAACTGGCGAGCGGCGCGAGGGGCTCTATAATGGACTCCTGATGTTCCTTCGTAAATTGGCAGGTGCGGTGGCTGTGTTTCTGGCACTCGCGCTGCTGGATTTCGCCGGCTTTCAAGATGGCCAGGAACAATCCCCCTCGGTACTTCTGATGATTCGACTATTGGCCAGTCTCGGTCCGGCGCTTTTCCTTTTTCTCGGCTTTCTCGCTGCGATCCGGTACCCGCTCACACGAGAGCGGCATGCGGAAGTTCTGGCCGCGCTCGAGTCGCGTGTCGGAAGGCAGTGAGATGAACCTTTCGCCGAGCCAGCAAAGGTTTGCTCGTTTCGCCTGGGGAACTCTCTGGGCGACAGTGTTGGTCATCTTGTGGGGCGCGGTTGTGCGCGCGACCGGGTCGGGTGCTGGATGCGGGAGTCATTGGCCGCTCTGCAACGGAGAGGTCGTGCCGCTCCCCCCGGGGTGGGAA
>DLYX01000405.1 GCA_003447545.1 Deltaproteobacteria bacterium
TGCGGCTCCATGGGATCGAAGATCGGCACTCCGGTCAGCACCCTTTCGACAGTGAGAGATGCTTCCCATGCTTACCTCGGTCGACTGGAAGATGGTCGACAGGGTATAGAAAGTTCTCACCAGTGGTTTAAAGGGAAGATGGACGACGCTCAGCTCTATTCCGGGGCAGTGAGCCAGGAAGGTATTCAATTTATGTTCGAAAACCCAGGGATAACCTGGAGTTCTGGAGAATCGCATGAGTGACCGGAATAGACAATACTCCCCAGCCAAACTCGCCACGAAGAGTTTCGGTGCTTCCGGAAAACTCAAGTCCTGGCGAAGATCGCTACTTTCCGTTTTGCTCCTGATCGTCGCCCCGATCGCGGGAACCCATGCCGCCGAAATGCCTGGCGAAGAGACGAGCTTGAACAGCAAGGTGCTCGGTCCGTTCCTGCAGAAGCATTGCATCCGTTGCCACGGGCCCGAGGAGCAGAACGGCAGCGCTCGATTTGACAAGTTGGATTATGTGATCTCGGACAAGAATGAAGCGTTGCACTATCAGGACGTGCTCGATGTTCTCAACGGGGGTGACATGCCGCCGGAAGATGAGCCGCAGCCGTCGAATGCTGAACTGGAAGTTGTGATCGGTGAACTTACGGAAGGATTGTTTGAAGCCCGCAAGCGGCTGGCTTCAAACGGCGCTAAGGTAGTGATGCGGCGTCTCAACCGCAGGGAGTATGCCGCCACCATTCGTCACCTGTTCGGCTTCGAACCGCCCCGTCAGAGGATCCCTCCCGACGACGATGTGGTCAACTTCGACACCGTGGGTAGCCGCCAGTTTTTCACGACCGCGCATTTCGATGAATACTACGGTTTAGCACAAGAGGTGTTGCGGGAAGGCTTCAAATGGGCTGGCGTGCGCGAGGCTGTCCAAACCAGAGTGGAACAACCCGAAAAATTCTGGACTAGCCGTTACCGCAGGGATCTCGAGAGTTGGAAAGGGGGAACCGGCAAGGTCGTGCGGCTCTCGAAGATGCGAGAAGAATATCTCGCGCGCCCAATGGTGGAAAGTGGTGTCTACCTCGATGAGCCCTTGCGGCACCTTAGTTTTGGACCGGTGGTCGATCCTCGTGGTAGTTACCGCATTCGAGTCACGGCTGGCGTTGAAGGAGAAGTGGCGCCTTTTCGACGATTCATCAAGTTAAATATTGGTGAGGACGTTCTGGCCGTACTCCACATCGACGGAACACCCGAAAAACCCACCGAAAGTGTCGTTGAGATTCCTCGTCCGGCTCTGCTGGGCCGTCGGCTGGGTGGCCGTGTCAGCGAGGATCGTACGGGGGCCTGGCTTTCACACTATCTGAACTTTCTGGAACGGACAGGGGAGCTCGAGAAGGGTGGTGCGAAGAGTCAAGGATTGATCTGGATCGACTCGTTTAGTGTCGACGGTCCGTTCTATCCGGAAGAACGCAGTTTCTTCGACGCATTACTTTGCCCTAAAGAGCCCACCCCGGAAAAGCGGTCGCCAATCGCCTGGAATGACGATAACGCACGGGAACTGATCGAACGGTTCACTTTTGAGGCCTTTCGGCGGGGGAAGCCTGCATCCGAATACATTGACGGCCTTGCCGCCTATTTTCAGAAGCAACGAACAAAAGGCAGTCCGTTCGACAAAGCGATCATCGAAACCCTGGCGACTGTGCTCGCGTCGCCGAGTTTTATCTACATCAACGAGCAGGCCAATGTGAAGCCCGAGTCGCGCATGTTGTCCCCGCGCGATAGTGCAATACGGCTGGCGTATTTCCTCACCAGCGCACCGCCCGACAAAGAACTCTACCAAGCTGTGAAGGCCGGTTCGATGACAGACCGGGAGGCCTACCATAAGCAAGTCGACCGATTGCTTACGGGAGCGAAACGTCGGCGATTCGCTGAAGCCCTGGCTCGACAATGGGCCGACTTCATCCGCCTGGACGGCATCTCGGTGTCGGACAAAACGTATCCGACATACACCTCGGGGCTCCGGCATTCCATGAAGCAGGAAGTGATTGCTTTTTTCGACACGCTGATCGAACAGAACCTGCCAGTGTCGAATTTGATCACGTCGGACTTTGCCACTGTGAACGCTCAGTTGGCCGTTCACTACGGAATCCCCGGCGTCACGACCAACGAATTCAAGACCGTCCAATTACCGCCCGATTCACCTCGCGGTGGGTATCTGACACAAGGAGCATTTCTCGTCGCCGGTTCCAATGGAGAGCGAACTTCTCCAGCAGTGCGAGGCATGTTGCTGATGAGTCGATTTCTCAACTCGCCGCCAGCACCACCACCACCGAACGTGCCGGAACTCGGCTCAGACGCCGAAGGTCCCACCACGAATCGGAAGCTTGTCGAACTTCATCAGACAAGAGCCCAATGCGCCTCGTGCCATCGCAAGATGGACACGATTGGTTTGGCGTTGGAAAATTTCGATCTCATCGGTCGCTATCGCGAAGACGAAACGGTCTGGCGAGACAAGGTACCGGTGAAGATTTCGGGATCCATGCCCGGGGGCAAATCGTTCAACAGCTTTCCAGAGTTCCAATCGGCGATGCTAGTACGCGAAGAAGACCTCGCGCGCAACATGGTCGAGTCTCTGCTGGTCTATGCTCTCGGTCGGGACATCGAATTTACCGACGAACCGCATATCGAAAAGATCATGGCAAAGTTGAAGCCTCACGACTTTCAGATGAAGGACATGATCCACGCCGTCGCGGAGAGCCCACTCTTCTTTCAAAACTAACGAAACAACTGTCCGGACAATAAACGATGTCAAGCATTATCACTGATCCAATCTCACGCCGTACGCTCCTTCGCAAAGGTGGCTCCTGTCTGGCCCTGCCGTTTCTCGTTTCAGTCGCTCGGGCCGCCCCTGCAGCGTCCGTTCCGAAACGAATGATTTTTCTCGGCGGCGGCTATGGTTTCACCGATTCCTATCCCGATCAAGCCCCCAGCTTTTTCCCACGCGAGGCCGGACGATTTACGGCGATCAGGCTGACCAAAGGATTGGAGCCCATGGAAAAGCACCAGGAAGATTTGACCCTGGTTTCCAACCTGACCAATCTTGGGGTCGGCAATCCACATGGCGGCAGCGGCGGCTATCTGAACTGCGGAAGCTATCGCGAGCATGAGGCTGCGATCTCGTGCGATCAGCTCGCCGCCAGGACGATCGGCAAGGACACGCGGTTTACATCGCTGGTCCTTACCGGCCGAGAGCCGATTCCCGGTCAGGGAGCCGGCCACGGAAGCGGTTATTCCCTTTCGGCTGATGACCGGGGCCGCTCGCTACCAGGGATCCCTTCACCACTGCACCTGTATCGCACGCTCTTTGCCCAGAAAGGCGATTCGCCCGAGCAACTGCTCCAGCGTCTCGATAACCGGCAGAGTATCCTTGATCTGGTTCGCATCGATGGCAGCACAGTCCGACGAACTCTCGCTCACGAGGACGC
>DLYX01000191.1 GCA_003447545.1 Deltaproteobacteria bacterium
TCGCGCCATGAAGACAAAGCGCTCGCGCTGGTCATGCTGCGAGCCTACAACGACTGGCACGTTGATGAGTGGTGCGGCACCTACCCGGGGCGGTTCATTCCGCTCGGGCACGTCCCCCTCTGGGATGCGGAACTGGCCGCCGAGGAAGTGCGACGCCTGGCCCGCAAAGGTTGTCACGCCATCAGCCTGAGCCAGAATCTCGAGGAGTTGGGCTTTCCCAGTTGGCACAGCCCGTCCTGGGATCCGCTTTGGAAAGCGTGCTCCGAGGAAGGAACGGTGGTCTGCATTCATATCGGGTCGGGCGCGGGCATGCACTTCACGTCGATGGAAGCACCTGTGGATGTGATGATCACGACAGCCCCCATCACCATCGTGAATTGCGCGGCGGATATTCTCTGGTCACGCACGCTGCGCGCCTTCCCGGACCTGAAAGTCGCTCTCTCGGAAGGCGGGATCGGATGGATTCCCTACTTCCTCGAGAGGGCCGACTACGTGCACGCCAACCACCACCAATGGACGCATCAGGATTTTGGTGGAAAACGGCCGAGCGATGTCTGGCGGGAGCATATGATCTCCTGCTTTATCGACGACCCCATCGGTTTGAAGAATCGACACGAGGTCGGCATCGACACCATCACCTGGGAATGTGATTACCCCCACTCCGATACCACCTGGCCCAATTCACCCGAGGTGCTCGCCCGTCAGCTCGACGGGATTCCGGACGACGAGATCAACAAGATCACGCACGAAAATACCGGCCGATTCTTCCAATTCGACCCGTTTGCCCACCGAGAGCGTGAAGCTTCGACCACAGCCGCTTTGCGCGCAGAGTCGCCGGACGTGGACACCCGCGCAAAAAGCGTTCGGGAAGGAACACCGCCGTCTGCAGAGGCCGACCGCCCGGTAACCTCCGGAGATGTCGTCGCCCAGCTCTCGAGCGTCTACGAGCAGCAGAACCAGACCGGTGGATCCTGAGCTGCAAAATTCAGCCCCGAGAGGCACAAAGCCTCCCGCCCGATCTAGAACCCGCGATGTCCGGGCCGATGACCCCCAATATGCCGCGCCGACTTTTCGCGACGTTCTTCGCGATTTTCATTTTCTTCCTGTTCAACCTGCGCGGTCTCCGTCTCCGTCGCCGTCGGATTCGAACCTTTCAACTCGTCGACGCCTGACCTCAAGACTCTCACCGGCGCTTTGAAGACCGTGGAGGCCGCCGTGGTGATTCGCGGTGCCCAATCCAGCCAGCGGTCCTCGGGCTTCTCGGCAATCTTGAAATAACTATTATTCGGCACAGGTGCCCCGGGGTCATCGGGAGTCGCAAAGGCGATACCACCCGCGATCAAGGATTCGAGCGATTCGAGCGACACATCCAAACCGCTGAACAACCCGAAATGCGCCTTCACGCCGCTGGCGTTCCAAAACACCGAGTTATCGCGAACCAGGGGGGCGTACTTCGGCCAGATATTGACGTAGACGAGTACCTTGCTCGATTCGGAGCCTAACTTCTGGCGCAAAACCTGCCCGACTTTGACTTCGCGATAAGAAACGGGGTCCCCTTTCTTGACCGAGCCTGCAGATCCCGACTCAAGAATGACCACCAGTCCGTTCTTGATGCGCCTCTCACGGTGGACTGCGTCCAGATCCTCGAAGAGTTCAAACTCGACTCCATCGGCCACCGAGCCGCCCGCGTGATCACCGCTTGGGGTCAGGAAGGAAATCCCACCGAGCAGCACCGCTGCCAGCGATTGCGTCTTGAATTCCAACCCGGCGGCGCCAAGGGTCACATTGATACCGCTGGCGTTCCAGAACTTCGAATGCTCGCGCACCAGATAGGCATGTCGCTTGTAGACAACGGCGGTCAAATCCACCCCGCTGCGATCCTCTCGCAGTTCATAGCCGGTAATTTCACCGACCTGAATTTGGCGGAAGGCTATTGGCGATCCAACCTCGAGCGACGCCAAACCCGTCGACCGGAACTTCAACTGCAATCCCGGGATCCGGGTCGTCGCCATCGGCGGCTGTCCCACCGCAACAAATTCCTTTTTCTTGCTGCCTTGCCCCGGAACCACACCGATATAGGAACCCGAGACCAGTGTCTCGAGTCCGCTAATCCCGCCGATTCCGATCGAGGGCCGCACCACCCAGTATTCAGCACCGTCGAGGGCCATTTGTGTCGCTGATTCGTCAAGGCGAATCTCGGTTCGGACCGACTTCAGATCCTCGGACAGTTCGACTGACTGAACCCGTCCAAACTCAACCCCTTCGAAAAGGACTTTGGTCTTCCCCGCCTCCAGACTGCTGCCGTCATCAAAGAGAACCGTCACCATGGGCCCGCGAGACTGCAAGGCTTGCAACCAGAGCCCCCCCGCGACCACGGCGGCAATGATCGGAACCATCCAGACAATCGAGATCCCGCGTCGTTTGCGCACCTCTGCTTTGGGGGCCGGCGGAGTTTCTGCAGTTTCGTTTTCGCTCATCAAACTTCCTCCAAATCATCCCAGATCAACCGCGGATCAAAGCTCGCTGCGGCAAACATGGTGATTACGACCACCAGAGCAAAACTGGTAGCGCCAATTCCAGGCTCGATCGAGGCGATCGCACCAAAACGAACCAGTGCCACCAACATCGAAAGAAGAAACATGTCCAGCATGGACCATCGGCCCACAAATTCGATCGCGCGGAACAAGCGCGTTCGATCGCGCCGCAGCTTGCTCCCGGGGCGAGCACCGCGGCGCGCCCGGTGCACGCTGATCAAAAGATAGGACAATCCGACCAACTTCAGCAGAGGGACCAGAATGCTCGCACTGAAGACCAGCAATCCGATCTCCCACATTCCACTCTGAAAGAGTTCCTGCACACCGGTGAAAATCGTATTCGGGTCGGGCCGACCCACGAGCTCGATCGTCATCACCGGGTAAAGATTCGCGGGGACGTATAAAATAAAACCCGCAATCACCAGCGCGACCGTCCGAGAAAACGCGTTCGGTCGCCGAAGGTGGAGCGTGGAGCGACAGCGCGGGCACTCCATCCGCGGAAGATCCGGCTCGGGAACAGCCACCAGAAGTTCGCAGACTTCACAGGAACAATAGCCCGCCCGACGCGCTGTCTGGCCCGTGCTCATCGAAGCACGACCAGACGACGCCAGATATCGCGGCGGTCAATCGCGCTGCTCGTGGCGATCATCAGGACGGCTGCGGCGACAAGCGCGAAGCATCCGGTCGAAATTGTCGCATTGGCCAGATCGGCCAACTTCACCACCGTCACCAGAATCGCCAATGCGTAGACATCGAGCATCCCCCACTTTTCAATCGACGAGACCGATCGGAATACCGTTCTTGCACCCGGCAGGGACACGCCCGCTCGCAGGGGTAAAAGCACATAGAGCAGCCCACCCGTGCGCAGAATCGGAAAGATGATGCTGGTGAGAAAGACGAGCAGGGCGACCAGCTGCAGCCCTCCGTCAGCGAGCCAAAAAACTCCATCGAGCAAAGTATTCGACTCGCTCTGACCGGCGTAGCTGAAGATCATGATGGGAAAGACATTGGCGACGAATAACAAAAAGACTGTCGCGATCGTCAGCGAGAGTGCGCGGTCGAGCGCCCGAGGATCATTGGAAAAGAGCACGGCCCCGCACCTGACACAGCACCCGCGGTCCCCTTCGGGAATCGCGTGCTCCCGGTTGAGCAAGTCGCAATCCGGGCAGGCAATCAGCCCGGAGGCTGGTTCCACAGGGGGATTCATGGAAAGAGCCTACCCCTTGCCCACCTGATCTCTCAAGCCGAGGAGACGAAAATCCCGGCTCTGGCCGAGATGGCCCTCGCATGGCCAGCCTTCGAGGTTGACGCCCGGCCGGGACAACCATAGCTTGAAGCGAAGATCAATTGTCCAACCGGCCCGATATCGCAACACCAAAGGATACAAAATGAGATTTGCCACCCCCCCCCAAGCCCTGCTCGCGCTCGCCGCTTTCACTGTTCTTTTCGCTGCAGGTTGCGGCGACTCGAAATCGGGCTACGACCCGATACCGGAGCCAACGAGCACGCCCGCACCGGAACCGACAAGCTCGCCGCAGCCGACCCCGCCCGGGATGGAGCCCGCCAGTTTCGAGGCTAATGGAAGCGTCAATCAGGTCTGGGTGATCGATGCCGAACCCGGACAAACACTGCAGCTGAAAAATGCGTCCGGCGAAGAAATCCGGATCGGCGAAGCCGATGATCTCGGGAGCATTATCTTCCGCGAGATCCGGGCAGGCGATGGGTATCGTGTGACCAGCCCGGAAGGGGCGCCGGCTGGTGTCGCCTCCCCCGCCTTTACGGTGTGGAACCCCGACCAGCATCCCGGCGAAGATTTTTATGAGAATATCCAGCTGCGTGCTGGCTACCAGTATCTGGAAACGCGCGATGGGACCTTATTGGCGATCAATGTGATCCTCCCCGGCCCGATCGAGGACGGCCCCTACCCGACCTTCATCGAGTATTCCGGGTATTCCCCCGCCAATCCCGACAGCCCGCAACCCTCCATGTTGATCGCAAACGCGCTGGGCTACGCGGTTGTGGGAGTGAACATGCGCGGAACGGGTTGCTCGGGCGGCACTTTTAAATACTACGAGGACCTCCAGAATACCGATGGCTACGACGCCGTCGAGGCGGTCTTTGCGCAGGCCTGGTCAGCCCACGTGGGAATGGGCGGCCTCTCCTATCCAGCGATCACCACCATGTTTACAGCACAGACGCAGCCCCCCAACCTTGCCGGTATCTTCCCCAACTCGGTGATTTCCGACACCGGTCGCGGAACGCTTCGACCGGGTGGGATCCTCAACTCGGGCTTTGCCCTCGGATGGGCTGCCGACCGTGACAGTGATTCCAAAGCTGGCGGGCAGGGATGGTCCCGCGATCGCCTCGAAGCAGGGGATGAAGTCTGTATTGCCAACATGAAACTGCGAGATCAGACTGTCGATATTTTTGCCGTCATCGACGAGAACGTCTTCTACCGGCCGGAGGTGGCGGACCCTCTGGCGCCGGACACCTTCGTCAACCGCATCAACGTTCCCGTCTGCCTGGCCGGAGCGACCAATGACGAACAAACCGGTGGTTACTGGCCCAACATGATCCCCAACTTCACCGGGACCGAAGACAAAAATTTCATCATCACCAACGGCGGACATACCGAGTCGATTGGCCCTGAAAGCTTTGCCTACTGGATGGAATGCCTCGATCTCTTTCTCGCCAAGCGGACCCCGCAACGTTCGGCCGCCGTTCCGGTAATCCTCGACGTGGTGGCGGGCACCTTCGGCCTTGACAGCCTCGAGATCCGCGACAATCGATTTGACCCCGACATGACCTACGAGGAGGCCCTTGCGCTTTGGCGGGAAGGACCGACCGTCCGCGTGCTGATGGAAAACGGGGGCCGACTAGAATCCCCCGGTGAACCCTATTCCACGTTCGAGGTGGAATTGGACACCTGGCCGCCGGCCCACGAAAATCTGACCCTGTATCTGGAAGGCGAGGAAGGCGAGGCCACCTACCACGCCTTGCAGGAAGGTCCGCTTCCGGAGACCACCCCGCTGACCTTGTCTACGAATGAGGCCACGACCTGGGTCGATTTCCTCTACGATCCGAGCTTCTCGAAAACCCAGACGCTCGACGGTGTGGACCAAGGTGGCCCGTGGGTGGCCAACCCGGGCTGGGATTGGCAGCAGGCAACCCCCGGGACCTACGCGACATTCACGTCGACAGCCGTCGATGCGCCGCTGCTTCTGGCGGGTTCGGCCGCCGCCAATCTTTATATCAAAGCCTCGTCGCCCGATGTCGACCTTCAGGTAACGTTGAGCGAAATTCGGCCTGACGGTTGCGAGGTCTACATCCAGAACGGCTGGCTGCGGGCGAGTCGTCGCAAATTGGATGCGGAGCAATCCACAATCACTCGGCCGGTATCGACGCATCTGGAAGCCGATGCCAGCGACCTGCCGGAGGGCGACTTCACGCTGGTCCCGGTCGAGATCTTCCCCTTCGCTCACTACCTTCGTCCGGGATCAAAAATCCGGCTCGAAGTCTCGGCGCCGGGACGAACACGTCCCCGATGGCAATGGGATGCTCTGGAATATGAGACGAACCCCGTTGTCGAAATCGCGACCAACGGTACCTCCCACCTGATTCTGCCGGAGGTCCAATCCGTCAGGGGCATGACCATGCCGCCTGAAAACCTGCCGGCATGCCCCGGACTCCGCGGGTTGCCGACACGCGTGCCCATGTCTTGAACAGCCTCCCTCCGGAGTGCGTTCCTGTTTTCAGGAGCGCACTCCGGGGAAAAGCCTTCTGATTTGCCCCGACCCTTTGACCCGCCCCCCTCCACCCCCTAGCCTGCTCCCGGCAGATGAAGAACCCCTCACCAGAAGAGCTGGAGCAGATCGTTCTGGCGCACCCGGCACTCGATTTTCAGGATCCTGCGATCAACCTGAGGCAAACGATTCGACCTGAGAATCCTCGAGATAGCGGCACGCCGACCGTGGTCGTCCCGGACACTCCCGCGGAGCCGACGAGCAACCACAGCGAGGACGAGCTTCCACCACCACCCGAGCAGGGCTTCGAGATTCGAGACCTCCTCGGGCGAGGCGGCATGAATGTCGTCTACCGTGCCCTGCAACGAGACCTGCAACGCGAGGTCGGCATCAAGCGCATTCGTCCCGAAAAAGGGCGACAGGCGTCTGCCCAGCGAGCATTCCTGCACGAGGCAAGGCTGACAGGTTCCCTCGAGCACCCCAATATCCTGCCGGTTCACGGGATCTCGGTCAGCGAAAAGGGCGAGATCTCTCTTGCCATGAAACTGATCGAGGGACAGACTTGGGCGGAACTGTTGCACCCCCAAACACCCGAGGCCCGCAAAGTCGCCTCTGGTCTCACATTGGCCGATCACCTGCGCGTCCTGGTGACCGTCAGCAACGCCGTCGCCTTCGCACATAGCCGCCACGTCGTCCACCGCGACATCAAACCCGAGAACGTGATGATCGGATCCTTCGGCGAGGTCGTCCTGATGGATTGGGGCATCGCCATGAGCACGGCGGACCCCCAGGGCGGGGAACCCGAGAAGCGTATCCGTCTGGCAGGAACACCCGCCTATATGGCACCCGAAATGGTTTCGCCCGGTGGTCATCAAATTTGCGAGCAAACCGACATCTACCTGCTGGGAGCGATCCTCTTCGAGATCCTCGAGGGGCACCCGCCGCAGGCGGCCGGAACGCTTTTCGAGGCGCTTGCGCTGGCGACCAGCGAGCGACCGCCAAAGTTCCTCGCGAATCCCCCCGAGGAGTTGGCCGAACTCTGCCGGTGTGCGCTCGCTCATCAACCCGGGGATCGCCCTTCAAGTGCGCGCGAATTCCGGGAAGCCCTCGAGAAGCATCTGTCCCACCGGGAAAGTCTGGCCATCTCGGCACGCGCCACCGATCTACTCGCCGGGGCGGGCGGCGCGCACGGCACGGTGGGGACTCGAGACGCCGACGAACCCGAGAATCGCGCCGATCTCTATACTCAACTGTCGCGAATTATTGCCGGCTTTGAGCAGGCCAGAATCCTCTGGCCCGAAAACCCCCAGGCGCGGCGCGGCGAGGACGACGCACGGCTCCTGCTCGCCGAAACCGCTCTGGCAGCGGGAGATCTGGTCATGGCCAACTCGGCAGCGAGCGCCTTGCCGGCCGAGCGCGGTGCACCGCTGCTCGACCGCGTGAGCGCCGCCCATCAGGCCCGAGAAAAGGCGCGGCATGCGGCACGGCGCACCGGCGCCGGGTTGATCGCATTGCAGATTCTGATCGCCATGGTGCTGGGTCTGTTCGCCTGGTGGGAGCTGGATGAATTTTATCATGCGGAAACAGCGCTCCGGCTTCGCGAAGTAAATCCGGTCGCCATGGCCGCCCTGCAGCAGGCAGGTTCATTGGAGCCCGAAACGGTGGACCCGATTCTGGACCGCATCGCAAAGGGCCGAGACATGCGCCTCACGGTCATTGATCCGCAAGGCATCGTTCTGGGAGACTCCCACGGTGATCCCGCACGGATGGAGAACCATGGAGATCGCCGTGAGGTCAGGGAAGCGCTCCGTCAGGGTGAGGGCTCGGCCGTCCGGGACAGCTCGGTCCAGAACGCCCGCGTGGTCTATTTCGCCCGGAGAATGGTCGACGACTCCGGCAAGCCGATGGCGGTGGTGCGCACCTCTCTACCCTGGAGCGGCGTCCACGAGAGCCTTCTGGACTTTCTCGCACCGCTTGCCGCGGCACTCCTCATCTCGGTGGTTGTCGGGGGTTTCGGGACCTGGCTCGCCTGGCGTCGGCTGGACCGACGCGTGGCTCGTCTCTAGGCCGGAGGGAAGAACCTCGTGGCCGATTTCCAAATTCGCCCAATCTGATAGAAGCCCGCCATGGATCGATTTGTTGTTGGCACCGGTCGCTGCGGTTCCACCCTGCTCTCGCGCATGCTGGCCGAGCACCCGGACCTGCTCAGCATTTTCGAATTCTTCAATGGACTCGACGGCGCTCGGCGGTTTTCCCGCTCAGCCGTCTCGGGAGCGGAGTTCTGGGAGATCATCTCTCAACCCCATCCCTTTATCACCATGATCACCAGTCGAGGCTATCCGGTCGAAGAAATCACCTACCCTTTTCGCGCAAACGATCGCTTCCAACGAACCGATGATATCCCCTGGCTTTTGGTGACGACTCTCGGTCGACTCGACAACGATCCCGATACACTTCTCGACCGGACCGAAGCGTTTGCGCGAAAACAGCCCGGCCAAACTCTGGGAGAGCATTACCGGAAGCTCTTTGCGTGGCTCGCCGAGGTTTGCGGGAAGACGATCTGGAATGAACGTTCGGGATCTTCAATCGATTATATTGCCGATCTCGCGCAGACATTCCCCGGTGCACGCTTTCTCCATATTCACCGATCCGGAGAGGAAGCGGCCCTCTCGATGCGGGAGCACCATGCCTTTCGGCTCGCCATCTCCCTTGTCCACGGGCTTCATCCCGATGTCGATATTGCCACAGCAATCGCCCATCGAACGCCACCGAAAAATGCAGAAGACCCGGTCCGTAAAATTCTGGAGAGTTCTCCGGATGCTGCCTATTTTGGTCGGTTCTGGAGTGACCAGTTGACGCGCGGATTTCGTCAGCTGCAATTCCTCGACGCGAATCAATATATGGAAATTCGCTTCGAGGATCTGATCACCGAGCCCACGACCACTTTGAAGAAGTTGTCGGCGTTTTTCGAGCTGCCCGACCGCGAGTGGATCGCAAAGTCCGCAGCACTGGTGCGCCAGCTGCCGCCGCCGCGCCTCCCCACGCTTCCGGAGGAAGAGCAGGCACGCCTCATCGAAGCATGCCATGCCGGAAACCAGCTGCTCGGGCGGGCCTGAATAGCCTCAGAGCAGAACGGCCACCTCTTCGGAAAAAGCATCGATTTGATCGAGCATTTCGTCAGCATCACGAACATGCAGGCGAATGCCCATATGCGTGCATCCCGCCCGCGCGTTTTCGTGCATGAATTCAGCCATTCGCTCCGGGCGACCCGTGAGAACTTTATCCGCGACCGCGTGCGAGGGTTCCCCGACGTAGGCATCCAGAGCCATCCCACCAATTTCCAGTGGCTTGGTCCTGTTGGAATTCGCACGGCGTTCATGAAGAAATTCAATGGCATTCGCCATCCCCATGGCAGGTGGCCCTTGGGGGAGCCATCCATCGGCGAGTTCGGCTGCACGTCGCATGGCGGCGCGGCTCGAACCGCCAACCCAGATCGGCGGTCCGTCCACCTGAACCGGCCGCGGTTGCTGGCCCAGATCCTTGTACGACCAGAACTCGCCGTCGTGCTCCGGGTAGTCCTCACGAAAAGCCTGCTCAACGCAACCGATCGCCTCTTCGAGCATCTTGCCACGCTTCGAGAAGTCGAGCCCCAGGGCTTCGAATTCCTTTTGTGCGTGCCCGGCCCCGACCCCGAGAATGACCCGACCGCCGGTCAGGCAATCCAGGGTCGCGTAGGATTTGGCTGTCTGCAGTGGATGCCGATAGGGCAAAACAGAGACGTAGGCCATCAAGCGGACCCTGCATGTCGCCGAGCCTAACCAGGCCAGCGTCGCCACCGGATCGTACCATGTGGCCGACATATGGGGGACCAGATCTCGCGGAACGCCGACATGGTCGGAGACAGCGAGATAGAGAAAACCTCGCGCATCGCATCGCATTGCGATCTGCCGCATCTCTTCCGGACCACAGGACGCCTCCCAGGGTTGAACAAAGGTGGGGCTCTGCTGTGCTATCGGCATATGGATGCCGTAGGCCATTTTTGCCGACTTGGAATCGACCGTCTTTTCGTCTTTGTGGGCTGCGCTCATCTGCGGAGGTGGTAAGTCTTTTGGTAGGCCGAGGTCAACCCGGCGATCTTTGTGAAAAGAAAACTTCGTTACGAAAAGGCTCGCAAAGAGCCTCAGGAGAATTTCGATGTTGCATTTTTGTGTGTCCGGCGCCTTCCAGCCGATCGAGCATTACGTTCCAGTCGCCAAAGCCGCCGAGGCGGCCGGATTCCGGTATATGGCGGTCTCTGACCATATCGCGCACCCCGAGAAAATCGAATCCCCATACCCCTACACACCCGATGGGGGCCTGCGCTGGGAGCCGTTCACCAACTGGCCTGATCCGATGGTCGCCGTTGGTGCCATGGCCGCTGCAACTGAAACGATCCGCTTTGTCACGGGGATCTATATTCTACCCGCACGTCGGCTTTTCTCCGTCGCCAAATCAGTGGGAACGGCGGCCGCTCTTTCCAATGGTCGACTCACACTCGGGATCGGTGTGGGATGGATGAAGGAAGAGTTCCAATTAATGGATGAAGATTTTCATACCCGCGGCAAGCGGACCGATGAAATGCTCGAAGTCCTCCAGAAACTCTGGGCTGGTGGGTGGGTCGAACATCACGGGAAATTCTATGACTTCCCCCGCGTCGAGCTGACACCGGCGCCCGGCCGAGTTCCTGTTCTCGTCGGCGGTCTCTCGGAGGCGGCCTTGCGGCGCACGGCACGGCACTCCGATGGCTGGATCTCCGATATTCATACGACCGAAGAACTGCGTGCCATCATTGCTCGAATTCGCGAACTGCGTGCGGACACATCCAGAGCGAATGATCCTCTGTACGTCTTCGCCGCAGCCGTTGATGCTTTCGACGTCGATGCCTATCGACGTCTCGAAGACGTCGGCGTAACTCACGTGCAAACAAAACCGTGGATGCTCGAAGGCATCGAGGAAACCGACCTGCAGGGAAAAATAGACAGCATGAATCGGTTTCGCGACCAGGTTATCGACAAGCTGGTCTGAGTGGCGCCAACTTCGGAAATCGGTTGTCCTGTCTCCGAACGGATCCGGCACATCTGGCGCGACCCTCTCGAAAAACCGGCCGGCCTCCTCCATGTCATGGCTGTCGCCAGTCGCATCAATGGAAGCCTCGGCGCGATGCGAATCACGCCGCAAACGCCAACCAGCGGGACGGATCAATTCAGTCTGGAGATCGCGCGTGCTCGGGCGGATATCATCCTGACAAGTGGGGCTATCTTGCGCAGCGAACCAGATCTCCAGCATGGGATCTCTCCACCCGCGACGGTCTGGCGCCAGGAAGTTCTGGGCAAAACAGATCCGCCGGAGATCATTTTTATCAGTCGAGGCCAGGCAATACCCTTCGACCATCCCGCGCTGCAGCAACCGGGGGCAACCCTGGCAACCGGGTCGGCCACAACCCCCCAATTCATGCGCGAGGTCCACAGACTCGGAATCCGGCACCGCAAGCTACCCGGAGACTCTCCCAAGGCACTCGTCGACCAACTGTTATCCGCAAAAATGCGGACCATCACGCTGGAGTGCGGGCCATCGACTGCAGCGGAGTTCTATCAGGACAGCATCCGCGTAGACGAGTTGATGCTCTCGTGGTGCCATGGTTTCGAGCTTCCCGACTCGTTGAATGCAGGTGCGGTGGAATCCCCCGCCGGTCTGCGCCGCCACTTCGGATCGCCACGAAGCGAATACGCCGCTGATGATTTTGGCCACCGCTGGAGCTTCAGTCGTTGGGTGGCTCCCGGAGAATTCGGCGCTTGAAGCCAACCACATTTTACCGCAAGGATGACGGCATGAAGCTTTCCCCGCACCGGCACAGCCTCCGAACAACGTCCATGGTTGCGATGAGTGGTCTTTTGCTGCTCCTCAGCGCGGGCGGCGTGGGCGCCGCGAGGCAGAGCATGTCCCGGGACCTTCTGCCGATATTGGCAACAATTTCAATACCCGAACCGAAACCGGCCGCTGTGAAATCTCATTTCGACTGCACCCCCGAACTGGGCAAAAACTGCCGTATCATCGCGAAGCGCTCCAACCGTCGCCAATCCTTCATCATGGCTCCCGGCGACGAATCCCGCATCTCCATCGAAGCGAACTCCGGTGATGAAATCCGCTTCGCCCTCGATCGGCCCCTCAGCCGCTCCAATCGACTGCAACTCGAGGTCCGTGTCGAGCACCCCGAAGGCACGTTCGCGCAAACATTCAAGACGCCACCACCGACAAAACCATGGACCGAGATCACCGTTCCGATCCGCCACTCAGGAAAACAGGTTCTGACGTTTCGCGTGAAGCAGCAGCCCGGGAGCCTCGACGTCGATGCTCTTGCGATCGCGGCACCCCGCCTGATCCTGCATTCGAAAACCGCCGAGCCCCAGCCACCGAATATTCTGCTCTACCTCATGGATACACTCAGAGCGGATCATACCTCCGCTTTGGGGTACCACAGAGACACCACGCCAAACCTCGCCGCCCTGGCCAAGACCGGCTGGAACTTCACAAGGGCCACCAGCACCGCCCCCCGCACGCGCGCGTCAACGGCGAGCATTTTGACGTCGCTCTACCCCACTCAAAATCAGGCTGTCCTGAATAGAGGATTGGATCTCGAGGTGGAAACTCTAGCCGAGATTCTCCGACGGGGCGGCTGGGCGACATACGCCTACGTCGCCAATGGCAATGTATTTGAGCCTGCTTTTCGGTTTGATCAGGGCTTCGATCAATTTGTGACGATCCGCGGAAAGAAGCTCGACAACCATGCTCATACAATCGAAATCCACGAGAAGATTTTCCCCAACCTCGACCGCCTGAAGGGCGAGCGCTTCTTCCTCTACGTCCATGCGGTGGACCCGCATTCCCCCTATGATCCGCCAGAGGAGTCCCGCCATCGCTATACAGACGCTGATTATCAGGGCTCCATTGACCCGAAAAAGACGGTGGCACGTAATCTCAAAAAAACATCCTTGTCGCCCGAGGATTTCAACTTTGTCGTCGGTCTTTACGACGAAGACATCCGGTACCAGGACGCAAGTTTCGGCAGACTGCTCAAGGCCATGCGGGACAGGGACTTGCTGCAAAACACGCTGATCGTCGTCGTCTCCGACCACGGCGACGAATTTCTGGAACACGGCGGGTGGGAACATGGGATGCGACTTTACGAACATCAGCTACACGTTCCGTTTATCGTCCATGGACCGGGCATCGACACTCATACGATCGACAAGCCGACCTCTCTAGTCGATGTGATGCCCACGATTCTGGCGCAAGCCGGGCTGGCCGCTCCGAAGAAGGGCGAAGGACGTAATGCAGCGCCCCGGGCGAGCGAGAAACCTGCAACGCCCGGTTCCCCGATCTTTGCCGAAGAAATCAAGCCAGATTTTCGAATGCAGTCTCTCCGTCAGGGCCCCTGGAAGATTATCCGACATATCAACCGCGCACCGGACGGGTGGAGGGAAGAGAATGCCAGCTACACCCTGTATCGCCTCGACAAGGACCCCGGCGAGCAGACGGACCTCGCCTCTGTCGAAACCGGGAAACTCGACGAAATGCGACAGCAACTGAGCGCGCTGCAGACGCGCCTCGCCGGTGGAACCGCTCCCGCAGATATTCCGACACCGCCGCTGGCCATCGATGAACGCACCCGCCGCCAACTCGAGGCATTGGGGTATGTTGTCGGTGAGGGCAGCGGAAAATAACGTTGTTCTACGTTTCGGCCCGGGCCAACGTTTCGACGAGGTCGACGGGGCGTGTCCGCGGGGTTAAGCAGTGTGCCAGAGTAGTGAATCCGTGAGGCCTACCGCAGGCGAGGAGAAACCATCATGAGCACAGGCACAGCACAGAATCCCATCGGCCCACACACCGATGTTTCGACCATTCCCGGAGTCGTGAACGACCTTCGTTCGAATTTTCGGGATGGGCACACCAAGACCCTCGAATGGCGGCGACGCGAGTTGGGAAAACTTCGCGATCTATTCACGGAGAACACTCCCGAAATTCAGGAGGCCCTCGTCAAGGACCTCGGAAAGCCCAACGTCGAGTCATACGTGAGCGATGTTGCCATCGTCGTCACCGAAATCGATCTCGTGCTGAAAAATCTTTCCAGCTGGACTCGGCCGGAAAAAGTCACGACTCCGATGGCGCAACAGCCGGCGCAATCGAAAATCATCCGTGAACCGCTTGGTGTGGTCCTGATCATTGCCCCGTGGAACTACCCGGTCCAACTTCTGCTCAGCCCTCTGGTCGGGGCCATTGCTGCCGGTAATTGCGCCGTCCTCAAACCCTCTGAAATCACCGTCCACACCTCGACGCTGCTTGCGAAACTCGTCCGCAAATACCTTGATCCGAAGGCCGTAGCCTTGGTCGAAGGCGCGATTCCTGAAACAACGGCGCTTCTGAATGAACGCTTTGATCATATTTTCTACACCGGCAACGGAACCGTCGCTCGCGTGGTCATGGAGGCCGCGGCCAAGCACCTCACGCCAGTGACTTTGGAACTGGGCGGGAAAAGCCCGGTGATCGTCGCCAAGGATGCGGACATCGGGGTAGCCGCTTACCGAATCGCCTGGGGTAAATTCCTGAACGCCGGCCAGACCTGCGTCGCACCCGATTATGTTCTGGTGGATGCCACCCACGAGGCGGCTCTCATCGAAAAGCTGCAGGCCGTGATCGACGAGTTCTACGGCAAGGACCCCCATCAATCCGCCGACTTCGCCAGACTCGCAAGCACCCGACATCACCAACGCCTGACGTCCCTGCTCGAGGGACAGGATGTCGTGACCGGCGGCAATGGCGTCGAAGACGAGCGCTACCTGGCACCAACGCTGGTCCGCCGCCCGGATCCCGAGTCCAGAGTGATGAAAGAGGAGATCTTCGGCCCGATCCTTCCTATCCTGCCCGTCGAAAACCTCGAGGAAGCGATCGAATTCGTCAACGAGCGCGAAAAGCCGCTCGCCCTATATGTCTTCACGCAGGACAGCGGGATCGCCGATCGGGTGTTGATGGAAACGAGTTCCGGCGGCGCCTGCGTGAACACTGCGATCTGGCATGTGGCCAACCCCCACCTGCCCTTTGGCGGCGTCGGTGCGAGCGGCATGGGGGCCTACCATGGCCGTGGTACTTTTGAGACTTTCAGTCATCGAAAGGCCGTCGTCGACAAAACGACACGGATCGATCCGAAGATCGCCTACCCGCCCTATACACGCTTCAGAGAGACCGTGGTAACCAAAATCGTTTAAGAGTGTCCCTACTCCGCCCGCAGCGCAACGACAGGGTCGAGCGCGGCGGCGCGGAGTGCCGGGAGCACCCCGCAGGCAAGGCCGATTACCGCCGACAACAACTCGGCAGCAAATACGTAGGCCCATGGTGTGTTGACCGGAACGATCGGAAAGACCCAATGGACCAACCATGCGCCTCCGATCCCGACC
>DLYX01000184.1 GCA_003447545.1 Deltaproteobacteria bacterium
TTTGGGGGAAGTTGAATTGATATTGAACCCCCCTTCGACCATGAGGTGCGCCGCTATCTTATCGGCTAGCCCGTTGTTAAACTGCTGGCTGGCCGCTGGATCGAAAAGCGTGTCCAGTTTCGATGGGTCGAGACCGGTCATGTAGGGTTGCATTCGGCGGTTGGGTAGCGGCACCGACTCTTCCCCCGCGTCTGGTAAGAAAAATTCCTCGGCGGTTTGTTTTGCCGTTTTATCTGTCGAGATCTCGAAAACTTTCCGGTCAGCGCGTTTCGGTATAATGGACGAGAAGAAGAACTCATCCCAGAGTGCCTTGTTTGCGAGATACGAGTGATCAGCAAAGGTAACGGCGCGGGCTTCATGACCTAACTCATCTTTAAATTGCCTAGCCCATGGTGCAAAGGCTTTGTTGGGGAGTAAGTTCGGGTTCGCGTAGGAATTACCAATTGCCTGATGCGTGTGCGGGAATAGCCCCCCGACACCTGAGGCAGTGACTGTTTCACTCTCGTATTCTGAGCCCTTCTCTCCCAGAGCATTATCTGTCGCTATACTGTAGCCACCCAGATGAGCGTGGCTGAGAGCTGCGATGGATAGTGGGGGAACGATGGGGCTCTCTTGCTGGACCACATGCGTGGCGCCTTCTTCCGTTGTGTAGCCACCACCGTAGTAACCACGGTTGTTTTCATCCAGTTGGACTCCTTCGTTGATTGAATCATTGGCATCTTCTGCCCACCAGTTCCAGCCATAGTTGTAGAGCGATGCGGGGTCGGTTTTATCGAGAAAAGGTGAGGCCATTGCTGTGGAATGCAAAAAGGGCCGATTCGCGTATCTGCGACCTGCCATATGCCCTACGTTGCTCCCGCCACCCACCTCACATGCCGCCATCAACGAAAACTGCATGAATGGCCACTCGTCAGGGGTGCCATCCCCATCCAGATCATAATTGATGATGTTTTGACCCAAGCGTGATGGTGCTGTGATGTCGTCGGCTCTTGTGGAGCCGCCGTCTTTAAGCGGCATGCCCATCCGCATCAGCTCGGAGTTGAAGCTTGTGGAACTTTTCTTTCCATCCGTGGTATTCGTCGTGTTGAGGCGGCTCCGCATCTGGTGATAGCGGAATTCGTTGTTGTACTTGAGCTGGAAAGTTTCATGCTGGATGCACCAGAACATAAGACCTGAGTTATGTCGTCCGTCGTTGCTAAACTTGCTTGAGCCATCGTCCGTTTTACCAAAAAAGTCTGCAGTGCCAATTTTCACGCCAATCTCATCGGAGCCATTGAACATCAGCTTATAATGATACTTCCCCCGATCCTGAGGGTCAGGTGAGTCCAGAAACGTTGCTCCTGATGCGCCATATGCTTCCCAGTACTCTCTTGCGTTACCCCGGGGCCGGGTAACATGCCTTAAGACTTGTACACTATTAGGTCGATTGCCATTCCATTTAGCGCCGCCATGATTAGCGCCGCCATGATACGCATTGGCGGCTCGATCCGTTCTAAGGTAGGATCCTGGATCCCATCCGTCGTGTAACTCCTGCTGGGCAAGATAGCCACTATCGTTATCACCCCTAAGCCTACCGGTACCGCTATCGTTTGGCAGATAGGAGAAGACTTTCACTTCTCCTGGTTGGAACAACACATCGCGTGATCCTGCTAAAAAAGAATTGAACATGTGGCCGGCATTACTGCCATACCAGAGACCCGTGCCGTTAAGCCATGAGAGTTGTGTGGCTCGGGTTTCGAGAGTCCCCAAGGCTCCCTTTTTTTCCCATTGCATGTAGAGGGGCGGACCGCCTAAACTCATTCGTTGAGCGTGGGCTATCGGGTCGCCTCCCTTCATCACTACGGGAAGATTCGAGGGATTCCACATCGTAACTGAGGGGATGATGCTCACGGCTAGGAAATGGGTTGAGTCAAAGCCGGGGTAGTTGAGAATTGTGGGGTCGGGACTTTGAGTGTGTCTGTCATTCCAATTCACAGGTTTAGGCATGGTTTTAAAATGATTGATAATGTCGTCCGGCATGGGCATCGCCTTCATGGCTATCATAAATTGAAGTTTGATGGGAACCGGTTGACGATAGCGGTTGGTATAGGCTCTCTTGTATTTATCCTGAGTATCAACGCCTCCAAGGTCAGTGGCGCTGATTTGGATGCCATCGGGGATGAGAGCCGAGCTGTATGCAACGCCCTCTTGACGTCCACGAGCCCCTTGCCCGGTTTCAGTCCCGCTGACGTAGGCATCATTATCGTATAGTTGATAATAGGCGTTTAGATCTTGAATCGGGACGCACTCGCGGCCGAGGTCGTCGAAACGATAAAGCATGAAGTCATCACCGTCGGGTTTGATGTCTGTGACCTTTTTGTAGCTTCTCTTTAGAGGAGATGTTGTTGTATAAGTGCTGAAATTAAAGACCTCGTCTGGGTCGATGGTTCTTTCTAACAATGTAGAGAGATCACGCTTTAAGCCGCCTTCGCGGACATCGGTGAGCAGGCTCATCGAATGGGTAGAAATATCGTGAAAGCGGTGCGATGGAGATGCGTCTGCGTTTCCTGCATTTCTAGAAATAAGGTCGAGGGTTTTAGTGCTGGGTATTGCAGCAAGCCTGGATTGATCATTCACATTGGCTAGCTCATCGATGGCTTGGGTTCCTGTTGAGGCGGGGGCCTGTGAACGGAATATTTTATCGGCATCGACAGCATCGGCGGCAGCTACCGTGTCGGTCTCATAAGAGTCGTCCATGATGCGTGCCTTCTGGCTCTCATCACCTATCCACCATCCATAACGGCCGCTGACTTTAGCTGAGTCATTGTCCAGCAGTTGGATTAAACTGGCGTTGACATAGTTTTCAGAAGCGGCTGAAGCGCCCAGGGAACCTTCGCCGACAATCTCGACCGCTGTTGATGCGTCATTAGGTACGCGGTCTGCATCAAGTGCCAAGTTGATGGCAGTGTCCTGAGGATCAGCGCTATCAATATCACTCTCATTCAAGGAGACCAGCCATTTGCGAAAGTGGAGATTTTTATCGCTATAGGCTGGGCGCATGGACCCGTCTGGTTGACTTCCGATGGTCTGGTGGTGGCTTTCATCGGATGGATAGTTCGGGCCGACAGATGCCTTAGTGAGATCTCCAGCGACCCAAGAATCCCAGACGCCTAGCCAGTGGGGGTGATTCACGCCATCGATTTCGTTCGTCTCTTTATTGGTGTCTAGGATCGATGCATTGGCGGAAATCCGCTGATCGGGGCCCATCTGCTTTTGCAGTTCACCGATGGCTATCATAAGAGCCATGCGAGCATTCGCCTGAGCCTCGGCCATGGCCCGGGTATTCTGGCTGGAGCGCAGCTCGATGGTACTCAGGCTCAGCATCGCCAAGGCAATCATCACCAACAGCACCATGACGGAGATGGTCGCGATTAAGGCGAAGCCGCGCTTGGTAGCGCGTCTGGCAACAGGCGCAAAGTTACTGCGAGTCATTTGCTTTTTAGCTAAGGTGTTAGGGGGTGGCTGCATGGGGAAGAGAGAGTTCATCGATCCACCGAGGATCAACCGGAATGAATCGCGATCTAGACGCGCATAATGCCTCGGCAGACGAATTTGTCTATTTTTTCCACTATTGACAAGCTGACCTGAATTATGAAGGCTTGCTGTGATGGAATCACTTCACATTAGCTCGGCGTCCGAGCAGACGGCGCATTACCTGCGCGAGCAATTGATCCGCAAAGCCTGGGTGGACACGATGCCGGGAGGTCCGGAGCTCGCAAGTCAGCTCGGTGTTGGTCGGATGACGATAGAAGCAGCGCTGTCGATGCTTGAGAGTGAGGGCTTGCTGGTGCCGCAGGGTCCGGGTCGCCGCCGCAGGATTGAGCTCCCTGAAAAAATGGCCCAGCCGGCACGGTTGCGGGTAGCGATTTTACTATACGAAGCAAGCGATCAATCGCTGGATTACCTCATTGACAGCAAAAACAAGCTGGAGGCGGCGGGGCACTCTGTCTTTTATGCGCCGGGCAGCTTAACGGAAATCAAGATGGATGTGAAGCGGCTCGCCCGCATGGTGGAGAAGACTGAGGCGGACGCCTGGGTGGTGGTTGCCGGCTCAGCTGAGGTGTTGCAGTGGTTCCAGCAACAAGAGCCTCCGGTATTTGCGGTGTTCGGTCGGCGGCGTGAACAGAAAATCGCAGGGATCAGTCCGGACAAGATGCCAGCCATCGTTGAGGCCACGCGTCGGCTGATCGAGCTAGGCCACCAACGGATTGTGCTTCTGAGTAGCCTTTTAAACGTATCGAATCCGGGGGGTGCTGGCGCGGCCTTTCTCGATGCATTATCGGCT